>JBQTJL010000386.1:0-8844 GCA_052387135.1 Methanobacteriota archaeon
CACGCCCTCATCCGTTCGCGGATCGGGACCGGCGGGGCCTTCGGCGCCTCGGACGCCGGCGGGCTCTCGGTGGCCGGCGCCTGGTAGAGCGTCTTCGGGATGACGGCGAGCCGAACGAGCGACCCGCCTTCGTAGGTCTTCCGGAGGGTCCGGTCCCCGAGGTCCTCCTCGACGAGATCCGCCATTTCGCTACGCTCAAGGTTTTGTGAGGTTTATAAAGATTCGCGCGCTCCCGTCTAACTTACGGCGCCTGGAGCGCGCGGACGTAGGCGGCGAACCCCGCGAGCACCCGGTCGCGGGCCTGCGGGAAGGTCACGGCCTTCACGCGCACCTGGACCACGTCGTCGTCCGCCGCGAGCCGAAGGTCGCCCCCGTAGGCGGCCTGCTTCGAGAACCGCAGGAAGATCCCGCCCTCCTCGTCCAGCCGAGGCCCGATGTCCGAAACGAGGTCGGCGGTCTCCGGGCCCTCGAGGACGCGCCGCAGGAACCCGTCGATCGCCGCGCGGCCCTCGAGCCGACCCGTAAGGATCCGGATCTTGTTTCCGTGGTGGCCCACGGACTCGATGCTCGTCACGTCGACGTCCGGACCCGCGACCGAGCGGAGGGCCGCGAGCACGCGGTCGGGCTCTTCCGTCGCGTGGCAGAACGTCCGGAGCTCGACGTACGCGATCTTGAAGGCTGCTGGCATGTGGGGTAGGATATGAGCTTCGCGGGATGAGGCGCTTCGCGCCGATATGAGCTTCGCGATATGGCGTCCCTCCATATCCCGCTCATATCGGCCGTGTAGCGGCCTCATCTCGCGCCCTAGGCGCTCATCTCCGTCACTTGGATTTGCCGCGGTTCGCGCGCACCGACGGGCGGGACCGTTCCGCGCCGCGTCCGGTCGTGCGCATGCCGCGCCCCTTCTGGCCGGCCGACGTCTTGCCGCGGAACACGCGCTTCGTGTTCGCGGGGTCGGTGACCCATTGGAGGTCGGGGTCGCTCATGATGACCGGGTGGCAGGGGTCGACGAGGATGACCTCGTAGTACTTGTGCTTCCCGTCCTGGGCGACCCAGTAGGAGTTCAAGACCTCGAGGTTCGGGTAGTGCTTGGCCACGCGCTCCTCTGCGATCCGCTGGATGGATTTCCCCATCGTGATCTTGAGGACGCCGGCGTTCGCGGCCTTTCGGCCGCGCTGGTGGCGCGACTTTCGCAGCGAACCGCGGCGGACGCGCGTCCGGACGACGACGAAGCCCTGCTTCGCCTTGTATCCCAGCGAGCGGGCCCGGTCGAGCCGGGTGGGCCGCTCGACGCGCGTGAAGACCTCTTCCTGTCGGTAGCCGATGAGGCGCTGCCGCATCAGGGCCTGCGCGGCCTGGTTCTTGTTCGCGCTGTGCCAGAAGTCGCCGATCCGCGAGTAGACGTTCGGTGCCATGGTCTCACGTGCAGACGCTCGAAGTCGGGTTCGGCTGGAAGCCACATTCCCGGGCCCGTCGGAACGGGCGGTCTGCGTCCTCCCCCAAGGGCCCGCCCCATATAAACTTTGCCGGGGACGGGCGCGCCCTACTTCTCCCGTTCCCTCTTGAGGAGCCGCGTCGTGATCTCGACCAGCGGGTGCTGGCCGGCCTCGTTGATCTCGATGTCCTCGAGCTTCGTAAGACCCGCCGCGCGCGCGTTCCGTTCGAGCCCGAGCTCGACGTCGCGGTCGAGGTGGAGAACATAGGCGTCGAGCACGTCGATCCCCATCTTCCGGGCCGCGACCACGCGGTGGTGCCCGTCGACGAGGATCGGCTTCGGCTTTTTCTGGATCACGAGGATCGGCTCCGCGAGGCCACGCTCGAGCTCGCGCTTCCTGCCCTCGAGCTCGTCCGCGAAGATCCGCTTCTGCGTCGGAAGCAGGTTCGCGATCGGGGCCCGCGTGCGCTCGACGCGGGTCCGTACGCCGTACAGGCTCTCCAGCGTCTCCTTGAGCTTCTCCATCTTCGTCGGCGTCACGCGCTCGATGTGGCTCCGGATGATGTCGGTCGAGGAGATGATGCCGACCATGAGGCCGCCGTCGTCGACCACCGGGAGCTCCTTGTAGCCCAGCCGGAAGAGGACGCGGGCGGCGTCGTCTAGCTCCATGTCCGGGTGCGCGACCGGCGTCCCCTTCGCGATGATGTCCCGCACGTGCTTTGCAAGGTCGTTCCGGTGCCGCAGGAGCTCCTTCGGCGTGATGAAACCGAGGATCCGGCGCCCCTCGGCGACCGGAAGGCCCACGTGGCCCTCCTTCACGATCTGGGAGATCGCCTCGGCGACCGTGAGGTCGGGCGACATCGTGACGACGTTCGTCGTCATGTAATCCTTCACGAGGGGCTTCGCCATCGACGCTTTCCTAGCAGCGTGTCTTCCCCTATGATTGTTACTCCTTTGGGCGCCCGGTCCGCTTCGCCCTCTCCGCGTCCTGTTTCGCGCGTCGTGCGTCCTCGCGCGCGATCTTCGCGCCGACGGTGTTCCGGTCGACCGGAAGGTCGTACGCCTTCTCCCAGTGCGGCCTTGTGGTGTCCGGCGCGGCCCAAAGGATCGCCTGCTGCAGCGCCTCGGGCGAATCCGCCTTCACTTCGACGTCGATGTCGCCGAGCGCCGACGGGACCGTCGCAAACGAGACCTTTCCCGCGGCCGCCGCCTGCTTTGCCAGCGAGAACCGCGTGCGGGTCCCGTCCGCCGACCGCGCCCGGAGCAGGATCCCTCGCGCCGTGTCCGGGATCCTCTGCGACCGCAGGCGCTCGCCGAAGCGGTCGAGGTCCGTCGCGGTCCCGGCGACCTCGCGGTCCGTCGTCGCAAGCGCCGCGTCCGGGAACAGGTTCCGGATCGCGGCCGAGACGCGTTCCGCGGACTCCGTCGGCTTCACGGGCGCCGCAATGGCGATGCGGATCACGGGCCGCGCCTCCGGCTGCGGGTCGCTTCGCTGCGGGTCGCGTTGCTGCCGGTCCAAGATGTGAATAAGTAATAAGTAAGTAGTAAGTAAGTACTAGGCGCTAGCCCGACCCGCTGGACGTAGCCCGACCCGCGGGCCGCAGGCCGACCCGCCGTCAGGCAAGCACCTCCTCGACGCGCCGCACGAGGTCGGCCTCGGTCTCCTCGTTCGGGATCCGGACGTCGGCGCTCCCGATCGCCTCCTCGAGCCCGAACCCGAGCTCCCGCGCCTCGCGCGCCTCGAACTCTTCCCGCGAACGCACGTCGTCCTCGCGTCCGCGATCGAGGAGGCGCGCCTCGCGGACCGTCTTTGCCGCGGTGATCGCGACGAGCACGAAGGTGCGCCCGAGCACGCGGCGGAAGCACGAGACCTCGGCGAGGCTCCGCACGCCGTCGATCACCACGACGGGCGCGTCCGTCTCCTTCGCCCGCTCGGCGGTCCGGATCGCCCAGATCTCGGGCCCGTGGTGCGCCCGCATCTCGCGCGCGACAAGGCCCACGGAGGCTTCCTCGAGCGGCATCCCGCGCCGGCGCACCTCCTCCCATACGAGGTCGCCCATCCGGACGACGGGGATGCCCCGGCGCCGCGCGACCTCGACCGCGACCGATTTTCCGGCGCCGGGAAGTCCCGTGAACGCGATCGCTTTCATCCTGCCGCCTCCGGAGCGCAGGCGCAAGCGCAAACGCATGGGCCAGGGAGGGCAAGGGCGGAGGCAAGGGCGAGAGCGGCCGTCGTCGGTCGTTCCCTTGCGCTTGCGCGTGCGCGTGCGCCTGCGCTCGTCACGTTCCGCCCGCCTCGCGCCGCACGCTCTGCGTCCACTCGGTCCAGACCCAGCGACAGACCGGGTTCTCATCGATGTGCTCGAGGAACCCCAGCATGAGGTCGGGGAGGGGGGCCCCGCAGAATTCGCACTTCGGCTCGCGCACCGCGTGACGATTCAGGGTCCTTGGCAATAAAGGTGCGCCTCTTACTTGCCGAGCGCTTCATCCTGGGCGGCCCACGCGGCGAAGGCACGCGTCACGGCCTCCTTCGTCGACGCCGGGACCGCCTGCCGGAGCATCTCGCGCTCGACCATGCGGAGCTCGGCCGCCGTCACCGAGCCGTCCTCGACGAGGCGCCCGAAGGCGCCGAGCAAGGGCGCCGGGAGCGTGCGGGCCGTTTCGTTCAACTCGAGCACGCGCATCCGCCCGATCGCGGCGGAGGCGCGGCGGTCCAGCTCGAGGAACTGCCCGTCCTCGATGCCGCCACCGGCGTGCGCCGTCCGGACCTCGGCCCGAAGCCTGCCGAGCGAGGCAAGCCCACGCGCGGGATCGCCCTTCCCCGTGGCGATCGCCTGGTCGAGACGGCGCACGTAATCGTGGACCGTGCGGCGACGCCGGCGGGTCGCGTAGACGGCGTAGCCGCCGACCGCGCCCGAGACGACGAGTCCCGCGGTCCCGACCGCCACCTCCGCCATCGAGGAAGCCCACCACGGGTCCTCGCCCGTCGGCGCGACGACCGGCCGCGGCGCGGGCTCGGACGCGGACGTCGTCGTGTCCTCGCTCGTTTCGCGCGCGGGCGAAGGCTCGGGCTCGACCGCCTCCTCCTTGCCCGTCACGAAGTCCCGCCCGGTCGGGGTCGTATCGACCACGGTCTTTGCGTTCCCGAGCGTGGCCGAAGAGAGGACCCCTCGGCCGGTCCAAGACTCGCCGGCAACCTCCGTGAGCCGCGCGCCGCCCGCGGCGCCGCCGAGGTCGGCCGCCGTGATCCGGAACGAGACGACGCCCGCGAGCTCGGTCGCGACGTCGGGCTTCACGTTCTTGAACCGGCACTGCACCTGCGGCGTCGCCCATTCGACGCACACCCCGCTGTTGCCGCCGCCGTTTGGCGAGACGAACCCGAACGCGAGGTATCGGTGGCCGCTGTAGTGCGCTGTGAGGCCCCAAAGAAGATAGTCGTATCCGGGCGGTGGCGCGAGGTCGCGGAGGCCGTCCGGGCGGACCCAGACCGTGTACTGGATGAACTCGGTGTCCGAAGAGCGAGACACGTTTTCGGTGAGCCACATCGAGACGATGTCGAGCGCGGGGTAGCCGCGGCCGAGGAACTGTGCGTCCCCGGTCGCGTCGCGGACCTCGGGGTCGTCGGCGCTGCCGCCCAGGGCAATGGGGGCAAGGAGCACCGAAAGTACGATCGCGCGCCCCCACGTCATGCCGTTCGCATCGCGGCGACCTTCCTTAAATCTCACGTCTGAGGTGGGCCGCCATGGTGCGAACCCCTAAATAGGGGGCGAAGCCTCGGACGCCGCGTGACGACCCGCGCCCTGCAGGCGCCCGAGATGCTCCAGCGCGCGAGGACGGCGCTTGCCGAGGGCCCCCTCTGCCCCCATTGTCTGGGGCGCCTTTTCGGCAAGGTCGAATCCGGGCTATCGAACCCCGAGCGGGCCCAGACGATGGCGTCCGCCATCGGGCTTCGCCCCTCGGAGATCCGGGACTGCCGGCTCTGCGAGGGCCTCTTCGACGAGCTCCCCGATTTCGTGGCACTCGCGGAGGATGCGGCAAAGGTTTGGGAGTTCTCGACCTTCCTCATCGGGACCCGCGTCGCGCCCGACATCACCGAACGCGAAGCGTCCCTCCACGCCGCGGTCGGCGTCGCCGACGTGGCCGAGCGCATCCAGTCGGAGCTCAACCGCGAGATCGGAAAACGGCTCGAGGCGCGCTGGGGCAAGAAGGCCGACGTGAAGAAACCCGACCTCACGATCGTCGTCGACACGCAGTTCAACGTGACCGAAGCGCAGGTCGCGCCGCTCTACCTCTACGGGCGCTACGAGAAGTTCGAGCGGGGGATCCCGCAGACGCGCTGGCCCTGCCGCCGGTGCAAGGGCCGCGGCTGCGTCGAGTGCGGCGGGTCCGGCAAGCAGTATCCCACGAGCGTCCAAGAGATCGTCGAGGCGATCCCCATCGAGTGGGCGCGGGCCGAGCGCGCGCTCTTCCACGGGATGGGGCGCGAGGACATCGACGCCCGCTGCATCGGAACGGGGCGGCCGTTCGTCCTCGAACTGAAGCTGCCGCACGTGCGGACCCTCGACCTCCCGGCGCTCGAACGCGCGGTGAACGAACACGCACGGCCGCGGGTCGCCGTGAAGGGCCTCCGCGCCTCTTCGGGGCCCGAGGTCTCCGAGATCAAGGAGTCGAGGAGCCTCAAGGAGTACCGGGCGACGGTGCGTCTCGGGGGGCCCGTGACCAGGGAAAAGCTTATCAACACCTTGCAGACTCTAGGGGGCCGAGAGGTCGAGCAGCGCACGCCCGACCGGGTCCTCGCGCGACGCGCGGACCTCGTGCGTGTGCGGCGGGTCCACTCCATCTCGCTCGAGGCCCAGGATGCGGAGTCCTGCGTGCTCGCCATCCTTGGCGACGCGGGGCTCTACGTAAAGGAGCTCGTCTCGGGCGACGACGGCCGGACCCGGCCCAGTCTCGCGGAGCTCCTCGGGGTCTCCGCCGAGGTGACCGCTCTCGATGTGACAAGCGTCGGCGCCGAAGGCGACGACGCGAGGTGATAGAATGGCCAAACGGTCGCGGGGTTTCCGGAGCGGGACACGAAGGAAGCTAGCAAAGAGCGCACGCGAGAAGGGCGCGCCCCCCGTGACGCACGCGATGCGCCGGTTCGCGCCGGGCGCTCCGGTCAACATCGACATCAACCCGTCCGTGCACGCGGGGATGCCGCACCCCCGGTTCAACGGCCGCGCGGGCACGGTCCTCTCGCAGCGCGGGAAGTCGTTCGAGGTCGAGGTCGTCGTCGGCAAGAAGCCGAAGATCCTCCTCGCCCGGCCCGAGCACTTGACGGCGCGGGTGTGAACGATGACCGCGCAGGCGCCTCCGCCGGCGGACCCCGCCGGTCGCCTCGTGCCGCTCTCCGAAGTCCGACTGCTCCTTGAGCGCGAGCAGAAGGACCGCGGCGGCGAAGAGGGGCTCACGTACGAGCAGCGCCTCTCGGTCGAGCACTCCAAGGTCTTCGCGAAGATCCCGAAGACCAAGGCCGAGGAACTCGTGAAGAAACTGCGTCAACTCCCGCGGGTCTCGGAGTGGCATGCGGTGAAGCTCGCCGACGTGGCGCCGACGCACGCCGACGACGTGCGCGCGATCTTCGCGAAGGACCGCTTCACCCTCGAAAAGGACGAGATAGATAAGATTATAGAACTCGTCCAGTCATACCTCTAAACTGCCTTGAGGCGGGACCGATGGAAGAGTACGTCTACATTCTGGACTTCTTACCCCGGGGTAGGCCCGACGACCCCCGGCGCAAGGAGCCCGTAGCGTACTCGATCGGCGAAGGCCGGTTCGTCCTTCTGGAGCTTGTTCCGCGCCACGACGCCGAGCTTCCCGTGGGCGAGCGCGTCTACGTCGGAAAGGAGCAGACCCAGCGCGCGAAGATCGACCACGTGCGCGGCCGCATCCGGTTCGAAGAGATGACGCACGCGGCCCAGAGCGAGATGAAGTACGTGATCGAGCAGATCGTGAAGGCGAACGAGGAACGTTTCATCAAGTTCTACAACGACGCCGGGCCGATCACGACGAGGATGCACATGCTGGAGCTCCTCCCGGGCCTCGGAAAGAAGCTCATGTGGGCGATTGTGAACGAACGGAAGAAGGGACCGTTCCTGACGTTCCACGAGATGAACGAGCGCGTAAAACCCCTGCACCAGCCGGAGAAGCTCCTCGCGCACCGGATCGAGACGGAGATCACGGATCCGTCCCAGAAGTACCATCTGTTCGTGGCGCCGGAGCGGCCGGAAGGCGAGCGGATCCGGTAACGGTCGAGCATCCACCCGTGATCCCGGTCTCTCGGCACCGAAGGTCCGTTCCGCTCCAGGACCCCGATGCGCCAGTTTCGCGCGTCCGCCGACGGGTGTACGGAATCGATTTCGTGTGTCTTCGTTCCGCCCCCGGACCTTCGCCTCGCGGCGTCTGGGGCTCGCTCGCGTCGTCGTCCTCGGGTCGGTCGTCGCGGGTTCGTCCTTTTTGGTTTGTTCTTCGTGCGGGTGTTCTTTCCGCCCACAGCCCTTCGCCCTGCCGCGTCTGCGGCCCGATGGCCGCGTCCTCCTCGGCTTAGTCGGCGCGGCCTCTTGGTGAGGTTCCTGGAGGCCGCGCCTCCCTCGCCTCGTCGTCCTTGCCCTCGGGCCGCATCCGCTGGCAGGGCTCGGGCCGGGGGCGGGGGAGACGACGGACTCGGAGAGAAAGCAAAAGCCAACTCTCGGCGAAAGGCTTTTGGCGTAGCCCGGGGGTGGGACGATTGAGGAGCGGGATGGTCGGCCGAGCCCCGAAAAAGGACAAGAAGAACGGCGCCCCCCTCGGCTTCGAGGCGACCCTCTGGCGCGCCGCGGACAAGCTCCGCGGCAACATGGACGCGGCCGAGTACAAACACGTCGTCCTCGGCCTCATTTTCCTGAAGTACGTCTCGGACCCCTTCGAGGAGCTGCACGAGGCGCTGAAGAAGGAGAAGGGCGCCGACCCCGAGGACCGCGACGAGTACGCCGCAAAGCGCGTCTTCTGGGTCCCGAAGAAGGCTCGGTGGTCGCACCTTCAGAACAACGCGAAGCAGCCCGAGATCGGAAAGTTCCTCGACGACGCGATGCTCGCGATCGAGAAGGACAACCCTACGCTGAAGGGCGTCCTTCCGCGGGACTACGCGCGGCCAACGCTCGACAAGCACCGCCTGGGCGAGCTCATCGATCTTACCGGCACCATCGGCCTCGGGGACAAGGAGTCGCGCTCGAAGGACATCCTCGGACGCGTGTACGAATACTTCCCATCCGTTATCGGTTAACACGTCATTCGGTCACTCTCGGACGTGGTCGAGCAGCCTCGTCCGGGCGCGATTCGGGTCCTTGCCGACGTTGGACATGAAGGCGAGCATGGCCAGCGAGTCGTCGGGA
>JBQTJL010000387.1:0-2927 GCA_052387135.1 Methanobacteriota archaeon
TCGTGGGCGGCGCGGATCCGGACGCGGACGTAGGCACCCCGCTCGGCAACCCCGTCGGCGTCGCCGGGTGCGTGGGCGTGCCGCCGTCGCCGTTTTCGGACGCGCCGCGGCTCTTCTACCGCGACGCGAACCCGGATCAAAAGCTCAATACCAGCGAAGGCCTGTACTTTGCGAAACCGACGGGCGCCACCACGGTGCTGAAGCGCGGCGACCTCTACGTGTCGCGCTTCCTTACGGACCGGACGGTATCGGTGCCCGGCCAACCGCCCGTCGCGGTCGCGCCGATCCACGGCGGCGGCGACTTCGTGCCGCCCGCGGATCCGGACGCCATCGACCGGCTCCCTCTCGTCACGTCCGCGGGGCTTCCCCCAGCGCTTGCGATCCTCGACCGGACGTCGGACACGGACCTCCTCGACCCGGACGACGTGGTCTACCTCACGAACGTCTCGGCGACCGACACCGCTCCCTTCCCCGTGAAGGCCGGGGACGTCCGCCTCACGCCCTTCTGGGACAGCGCCGCCGGCGACCCGGTGGCGCCGGGGGACCTCGACCTCGGCGAAGCGGGGTACTGTGCCGCCGTGGCCCCTTGCATGACGGTCCTTGCCGACCGCCGCCTCGCCTTTGCCGACCTCGATGCAAGCGGCACGTACGGACGCGGCGATTGGCTCGTGCTCCGGGCCTCGGCGTCCGCGACGGCGATCGGCGCCGCCGACGTGGTCGTGAACATGTCCGCGCTCGGGCTCGGCGTGGCGCCGGAGGGCCAGCGCGTCCCCGCATCGACCGTGGGTATGCCCGTCGTCCCGCTCCCCATCACGGGCCGCATGACGGTGCACGAGGACCCCGACGACGAGGCTGACGAATCCGGCGTCTGGACGCGGAACGACACGCTCGTGTGGGACACGGACGGGCTGGGTTCGGTCTCCGCAAACGACGTCCGGCTCTCTCCGGAGGGCCGGAACTCCTACGGGTCCCGGGTCCAAGAGGAGATCCTCCTCTCGGTTGCGCACCTTCAGCCCGGAGAGGTCCGCGACATCGACCGCGTGGGCGGGGTCCCGATGGCGTTTGCGGCGGGCGACCTCGTCACGGACCTCGTCGTCGACGCGGACGCGTTCTTCGTGGGCGACGACCCGCGCGCCACGGTCGGCGAGGGCGACGCCGTCGACGAAGGCATCGTCGGCGACAACATCGTGGAGCGTCGGGTCCGAGTCCTCCCCGAGCCCGTCGTCGTCGTCCGCTCGGTCGCGGTCGCCCCGAACGACGTGGACGTGGCGTCGGAGACGGTCCCCGTGGTCCGGGTCCGCGCGAAGGTCCGCTCCGAGACGCCGACCCCTGCGACGCTCGTCGGGGCGAACCTCACGGTCTTCTCTCCCTCCGGCCCCGTGGTCCTCACGAAGAACATCGAGGAGGCGCGCGTCACGGACACGTCGCTCGACCCGTTCCAGACGGTGGACCTCGAGTGGGCGCTCCAGCCCGGGCCCACGTGGGAGAACGGCACGCACCGGCTCCTCGTCGCGGTCGACCTTGCGAGCGACGAGCTCGGGTCCGACCGGAGCCTCGCCGTCGACCGGTTCCACGTGGGCGTCGGGACGAACTTCTTCAGCGCGAGCGGGTTCCACCCCCCGGCCGACCACTTCGGGCTCGAGTCCATGATGGGATTTGCGGAAGTCACGGACTCGTTCTACAATTCGACGACGTACTACCACACGGACGGGGACCGCGCCTACTACGAGAACGGGCAGCCGCGGAGCTGGCGGTTCCAGCAGGGCGGGCAGGCGGGCCAGACGGTCCCGATCGCGGTCCTTGCGATGAAGGAGCCGCTCGACCTCGCGAACACGTCCGCCGCGTTCCTTTCGTTCCGCCACCGGTACTTCTTCAAGGCGCACGACGGAGCGCCCGGCTCGACCGAGGCCGGCGTCGTCGAGATCACGACGCGCGAGCTCGGGGTGGACGACGCGGGCGACGAGCGATGGGTGCTCCTGCGGCCCGTGACCGGCGGGTACGGCGCGATCAAGACCGACGTCGCGACCGTGCCGGACCAGTTCGGCGGCCAGGCCGCGAACCCGCACTACAACCCGCTCGTCGACGACGTCTGCCGCCGCGGGGCGGACGGGGACGCCGCGCGGGCCCCGCCGTGCGCCAGCGTCGGCTACGTCGGCGCGAGCCCGCGGTACGCCGTGAGCGCGCTCCGGCCCGAAGGCTGGGACGTCGCGACGTTCGACCTTACGCCGTTCGTCGGCCAGCACGACGTACGCGTCCGATGGCGCGCGGGGGTCACGTCGACGCCGGACCGGAACGCCGACTGGCAGATCGACTACGTGGTCGTCACGCCGCACCGGCTCGAGATCGGCCCCGCGCAGGCGTACGCAGTGGGCGACGGGATCGACAAATCCTTCCGGATCGGGATCACGAACCGCGGCGGCTACACGGACACGGTGAACCTGTCCTACGAGCGGGGCGTCCTCCCGCCCGGCTGGCTCCTCGAGGTCGCGCGGGCCGACGGCACGCCGCTCGTCGACGCCGCAGGGCGTTCCGTGGGGACCTTCGACGTGGACCCCGGCGAGACGAAGGAGGTCCGGGTCCGGGTCGTGATCCCGGTCGCGCGCACGTTCGCGACGGTCCAGAACCTCTTCTTCCGCACGACGAGCCAGCGGGACCCTGCGAGCTCTGCCGAATCCGTGATCCGGCTCGACTTTGCGCCGCGCCTCTCCCCGGACCTTTCGATCGTGGCGTCCGAGGTCCGGATCTCGCCGGACCCGATCCGCGCGGGCGCGACGGGGACCGTGAACGTCCGCGTCCGGAACCTCGGCGACGCAGCGACCGAGGCATCGCTCACTCTCCTCGACGTCCCGGAGCTCGGAAGCCCGAAGCCGCTTCGGTCGCTCTCCGGCGAGGCAGCGCCCCGGGTCCGCGTCCTTGCCGGCGGGTTC
>JBQTJL010000388.1:0-1607 GCA_052387135.1 Methanobacteriota archaeon
GTATCCTTGCTTCTTGCCCACTTGCGTCTTGCCCAGTGACTCGGTCCTCTGCCGCGTCCGCAGACCGCTCGCCTAGTCCGGGCGCCGCCGGGCGAGCGCAAGCGCGAGCGCAAACGCAAGGGCGAGCACGACGATGGGCCCGGGGGCCGGGAGCGTCTTCTCTTCGTGGCCCTCGGCGTGCGCGCCGTCGCTCGCGGCCGATCGCCGGCCGCCCGAGCCGCCGAGCCGGAGGCTTCCGAGGAGCGAGTCGCGGGACGACTCGTCGTCGTCCTCTTCTTCGTCCTCGTCCTCTTCCGTCACGCGCGGATCATTGAACGCGGTCGCCGCCTCGGCGGCGCCCCACGGCGCAAGCGGAAGCTCGATCTTCGTGCCCGCGGCGACGAGGTAGACCTTGAACACCTGGCCCGTGTCGAACTCGAGCCCTTGGGCTTCCTCGCCCGTGTCGAACCCGACGAGGACCCAAAGCCGGTCGCCGGGCTCCTTCAACGGGTTCACCGTGCGCTTCGGAGCAAGCTCCAGCGCGAGCGCCGTCGGTTGCCCCGCGGGAAGGTCGACCGTCTCGCGCGCCTCCGCGATCGACAGGCCGCCTTGGTAGATCGCGAACACGACGTCGCCCGTCGCCGCCTGCTCCGCGCGCAGGTTCACCGTCGCGCGGACCTTGCCATCATCCGTGAACCGGAGGCCCGAAGGAAGCGCCGTGTCGAGCGGGAAGTGCGTCTCGCGACCGCCGAAGTCGAAGCTCGTGCCGCTCCCGCCGACCTCGCCCGAGAGCCAGCCCGCAAGCGGGATCTCGCCGTCGTCCGCGGTCGGGTCCTTTGCGAGCGCGTTCACCCAACCGTAGCGGTCGCCGAACGTGTCCGCGAGCACGCCCAACACCGGGTGCTCCGAGGACCACTTCGCGCTGTGGAGGAACAGCGTCGTCGATCCGACCGACGGGCCGGCCGCGGCCTCGATCGGCACGCGGAGGAGCCCTTCCTCGCCGCGCGCGCCGGTCGCGACGATCGTGAGCTCGCCCGTCTCGCGGTGCTTCAACGCGCCCGTGCCTTCGATCGCAAGGTCGAGGAAGGCGGACTCGCCCGCCGGGACGTCGATCGTCACGGGACGCGCGTCCACCAGCCCCTTCGATTCGACGCGGAGCACCACGCGGTCGTCGAGCGCGTCGCGGTTCTCGACGACGACGGGGATGTGCGTCCGGGCTCCGGTCGTCACGGCGAACAAGGGGCCGCCGTGGAGGAGCTCGCCGTCGTAGAGCCATGCCTCGGCCGTCGTCCATCCCGGAAGGAGGGCGAGCCGCCCGTTCCGTGCCTTCTCGGTGAGCACGAGGACGTCGTCGAAGGCCCCCTCGTCCGGCATGCGGTCGCGAAGCGGCGCGGGGTAGAACGCATCCGAGCGGAGCCGGATGGGCGAGAGCGCGGTGCCCGCGTCCGGCACGATCGCGTCGCCCTTCTCCGCTTCGTAGACGAGCAGGGCCTTCGGGATCGAGACCGTGAACGTGTTCGCCTGGAGGTCCACCGTGACGGGGAGCATGCCGTCCGGCGCGCCGTGCGTGTGGCGGGGGCTCGACCCTTCGTCCCTCTCATCTTCTTCATCCGTTTCGCCCTCGTCCT
>JBQTJL010000389.1:0-31872 GCA_052387135.1 Methanobacteriota archaeon
GGGGGCGCGCCGGTCCCTGTGCCGCTTGCGGCCCCAGATCTCCCGGGCTTGGGGCCGGCGAGCCCACCCCCCGCCCGCCGGGTTCCCGCGCCCTCCCCGGAAAGCCGGCGGCCGCGGACCTTGACCCCGCCCTTCATCGAGATACCAACTCCCGGACCTTGGCCGCCGGGTCGGGCGCGCGCATCACGGACGAGCCCACGAGGACCCCGTCCGTGCCCGCGGCGACCATGCGAGCGACGTCGGCCGCCGTCTCGACGCCAGAGAGCGCGAGGACGGGCCGGTCCGGCGATGTCCCGGAGAGGATCCGCTCGGTCTTCGAAAGATCCGTCGCGAGGGTCTCCAAGTCTCGGTTGTTCACGCCGAGGAGGTCCGCCTCCGTGTCGAGGGCGCGCTCATACTCGTCTTCGGACGCGACCTCGAGGAGGACCTCGAGCCGGAAATGCTGGGCGTGCCGGATCGCCTCCTCGAGCGTCGGCCCGGTGAGGCCGCGGTCGAAGGCACGCTGGATGAGGAGGACGCAGGAGGCGCCGAACCGGCGGCCCGCCTCGATCTGGGACTCGTGGAGCACGATGTCCTTCATCAGCACGGGCGCCCCGGCCTCGCTCGCCGCGAGAAGGTGTTCGAGGCTTCCGTGGAAGTAGTCCGGCTGCGTAAGGACCGAAAGCCCACAGGCGCCCGAGGAGACGAGCGAACGCGCCAGCGCGGTCGGATCGCGGACGTCCCGGAGGTGGCCTTCCTTTGGCGAGCTCGGCTTGATCTCGGCAACGAGCGCGCGCGGCGAGGCGCGCCGGACCGCGGCCGCAAGCGACGGGGCCGGGCCCGGCGGGGCCCCGGGCGGCGCGGCGTCGTAGTAGCCGGACTCGATCCGGTGGAGGATGCCGGGTGCAATACTTCCGAGGAAATCCATCCCTACACCTTGGAGGCCGCGGAAAGGTACGCGTCGAGGCGGCCCTCGGCCCGGCCCGAATCGATGCTGCCTTCGGCAAGCACGAGGCCCGCCTTGAGGCTATCGCACCGGCCCGCGACGAAGAAGCCGGCCGCGGCGTTCAGAAGGACGATGTCGCGGCGAGGGCCGGGGACTCCGGACAGGACCTCGCGAAGGAGGACCGCGGATTCCTTCGGGGCAAGCGGCCCCACGTCGGCCGGTCGCGCGGGCGCGATTCCGAAATCTTGCGGCCGGACGGTCTCGGTCCGGACGCGGCCCGCGTCGAGCACGCCGAGCGTAGTAGGGCCCACGGTCGAGATCTCGTCGAGGCCGCCCTCGCCGTGCGCGACGACAGCGCGGAGGACGCCGAGGTTCGCAAGGACCGGCGGAAGGAGATCGACGAGCCGGGGGTCGAAGACGCCGACCACCTGTCCCGTCGCCCCGGCGGGGTTCGTGAGGGGCCCGAGGACGTTGAACACGGTCCGGATCCCCATCTCCTTCCGGACGGGAGCGGCGTGCTTCATCGCGGGGTGGAAGCCCGGCGCGAAGCAGAACCCGAAGCCGACCGTCTCGACCACGGCCTCGACGCGGGCGGGAGCGAGCGCGAGGTCGACCCCAAGCGCTTCGAGGACGTCCGCCGAGCCGCAGGACCCGGTGACGCTCCGGTTCCCGTGCTTTACGACCGGGACGCCGCCGCCCGCGAGCACGAACGCGGCGACCGTGCTCACGTTGAACGTCTTCACCGCCGCCCCGCCCGTGCCGCACGTGTCGACGATGCGGCCGGCCACCTTCGGCGAGATCTTCGTGCCGGCCTTCCGCATCGCGCGAGCAAAGCCGGTGATCTCCTCGACGGTCTCTCCTTTCATCCGGAGGGCGACGAGGAAGGCGGCGATCTGCGCAGGGGTCGCCTGCCCGTTGAACACGGCGTCCATCGCGCGCTCCGCTTCCTCGATCGTGAGCGAGCGGCCCTCGACGAGGCGCGTAAGGACATCCTTCACTTGCACCCCTCCACGAAATTCGCAAGGAGGCGCATCCCGTGCTCGGTGAGGATCGATTCGGGGTGGAACTGGACGCCCTCGATGGGGTAGCGCCGGTGGCGGGCCCCCATGATCTCGCCGTCGTCGGTCCATGCGGTCTTCACGAGGTCCTTGGGAAGCGTCGCTTCCTCCACGATGAGGCTGTGGTACCGGCCCGCCTCGATCGGGTCGGGGAGACCCCGGAACACGCCCTTGCCGTCGTGGTGCACGAGCGAGGATTTCCCATGCATGAGCCGCGGCGCGTGCACGACGCGGCCGCCGTAGTAGTGCGCGAAGCCCTGGAGCCCGAGGCAGACGCCGAGCGTCGGCGTCTCGTGGCTCACGGTCGTAAGGACGTCGGCGCATACCCCGAAGTACTTCCGGTCCGCCGGGTTCCCGGGCCCGGGCGAGATCACGATCCCCTTCGGGCGGAGCGCGCGGATTTTTTCCAGCGTGATCGCGTCGTTCCGATACACGACGGGGTCGGCGCCGAGCTCGCCCAAGTACTGGACGAGGTTGTACGTGAACGAGTCGTAGTTGTCGAGGACGAGCAGGTTCACCGTTTCCCTCCCTCGTCCCTCGTACCTCGTACCTCGTCCCTCGTACCTCGTACCTCGGTCCTCGTCCCCCGTCCCCCGTCCCGGATCCGTTCGAGGACCGTTACGAGCGCGCGGGCCTTCGCTTGGGTCTCGCCGAACTCGCGGGAGGGCTCGGAGTCCGCGACGATGCCGGCCCCCGCTTGGACTTGGAGCTTGCCGGCGGACGCGGCGACGGTCCGGATCGTGATCGCGGCGTCCGCGTTCCCGGAGAGCGAGAAGTACCCGACCGACCCCGCGTAGGGCCCGCGGGCGGACGGCTCAAGATCGTGGATGATCTCCATCGCGCGGACCTTCGGCGCGCCGGTGACGGTGCCCGCGGGGAAGATCGCGTCGTACGCGTCGAACGCGTCGCGGCCGGAGGCGAGCGTGCCCCGGACGCGGCTCACGATGTGCTGGACGTGGCTGTACTCTTCGACCTTCATGTACTCCGGGACCTCGACCGTGCCGTAGCCCGCGATGCGGCCGACGTCGTTTCGTGCAAGGTCGACGAGCATCGCGTGCTCCGCGCGCTCCTTCGCGTCGCCCAAGAGCTCGGCGCGGAGCGCGTCGCGCTCAGCCGGCGAGTCGCCGAGCGGGCGCGTGCCGGCGATCGGATACGTATCGACGGCGCCGCCGTCGACCCGTACGAGCATCTCGGGGGACGTGCCGATGATCTCGCGGTCGTCGAACTTCAAGAAATACATGTACGGGCTCGGGTTCACCGCAAGGAGCCCACGATAGAACGGAAGCAGATCGCCCTCGAACCGTGCC
Organism: Methanobacteriota archaeon; assembly: GCA_052387135.1. Lineage (GTDB taxonomy): Archaea > Thermoplasmatota > SW-10-69-26 > JACQPN01 > JBQTJL01 > JBQTJL01. The sequence goes on from JBQTJL010000389.1 coordinate 3,291, forward strand.
GAAAGGATCCGGGCGAGGACCACCTGGAAGATGTCGCCCTCCCGGATGTGGTATTTCGCCTTCTCCACGAGCTTTCCGAACTGCGCCTCGTCGAGGTTCGCGCGAAGCTCGCCGAACCGGGGAGGCGCCTCGGGGAGCGGGAACATCTGGAGGATCTCCTGCGAGCGGTCCTTCCCGTGCGAGTAGTAGACGACCTTGCCTTGCTCGTGAAGGTACACGACTCCGTCGAGGAAGAGGCCGTACTCGAGCTCGGGGAACCCGCTCTCGGTCTTCGGGGCCGGGAGCCGTTCGAGCCGGTTCACGTACTCGTAGCTCGTGTAGCCGACGAGCCCGCCGAGGAACGGGATCCCGGTGGTCCCGTCGTCCGCCCGCGCGTACCGGTCCCGCACTTCGCGAAGCACCGAGGCCGGCGGCTTCCCTCGCGTTTCGACGTCCGAGCCGTCCACCGTGACGCGTCCGCGGTCGGAGCGGACCCGGACCGCGGGCCCGAAGCCGAGGAAACTGAAGCGGCAGAACCGTCGCGGCCCCGTGGCGCTCTGGAGAAGGAAGGCGGCGTCGCTCGACTGATACAGACTCTGGAAGAGCGTCAGCGGGTCGAGCGCGGTCCGCAATTCCTTGAGTATCATCCGGATTCCCTAAGGCGTAATGAACGTTCTAATACTTTGTTGGACATGTTTGGACGTTAGACGAGCGCGAGCGCAGGCGCAAGCGCAGGCGCAAGGGCCGCCGGTACGTGAAGAGGGTCCCGGTACTCGAAGCCAGCGCTTTGTCCGCGGCCGCGCTCTTTCCATGAATGTAGGGCAACCCTTTTGCGGTCGGGGGTCGCGGACGGTGCGGGAGGCCAGAAAGTGCGGCCCATGTTGGTCGGTCGGCGGTCGATCCTGCTCGTGAGCGCGGTTGCCTTCGGAATGCTCGCTGTGCCTCCGATGGCGGCGGCTCCGCAGTCCGACGCCGGGGTCCCCGGCGACGCGGGGAACACGTTCGCGACCGGCCGCACCATCGCGCCGAGCGGGCCCTATTGGGGCACGCTCGACGGATTCCCCAGCGACGCGGACGATTACTACCGGTTCTTCGTCCCGGCGGGCGACTCGGTGAACATCGAGATCCGCGCGGGACTCGTGACCGGGACTCCGTTCCCCGGCGACGACCACAAGCGGCTCTCGTTCCAGCTTGTGGGCCCGGACGGCGTGCCGCTCGATACGCCGAACACGATCAACTCGGACTCGCGCGTGACCCTCGTCTCCGCGCCCGTCTCGGGGACGTACGGGTTCCACGTGACCGACAACCTCGGCATCGGGCACCGGGGCGCCTACGGATTTTGTTTCGTGCGCTTCGCCGTCCCGTGCCCCGAGTTCGGCACGCGCCCGATCCGGCTCATCGGCGCCCTGCAACACCCGATGGCGGAGATCCTCCTCGAGGTCCCGCCGCACGGCGACCTCGGGAACGCCGCTGGGCCCACGCGGGACGACTACCTCGCCGCCGCGGTCCGCGGCATCCACCGATGGGAGGCCGCGATCGATGCCTTTGTCGCCGACCACCCGGACTTCTCCTACCTCTCCGCCCTCAAGATGCACGTCGCGGTCTTCGACGGCCCGGTCCCGGAGCGCGTCGGCGTCGACATGACCATCCTGTGGATCCCGGCCTCGGGGTCCCAGTTCCGGGGCGTCGCATCGCCCGGGACCGACTACCTCTGGGAGGGCGTCTGTTGGGAGCCCTTCTCGTGCGGCGTCTATTACGGGAGCGTCGAGCCCCACGCGCACCTTTCGGACGGCCTCGTCGTTCTTTCGCTCCTTGCGAACGCCCCCCGGGCGGGCCAGCTCGTCCAGGACTACCCGGAAGTGAACGATATCGAGAACGTGGTGATGCACGAGGTCGCGCACGCGTGGGGCCTCGGACATACACAGACTTGGCACGCCGACACCGGCCCCGACGCGATGAACAGCCCGTACGGCCAGGTCTTCGGCGACGGCGACCCCTTGGGATTCGGCCCCGAGCGGACGGCGGTCTCCTGCATCTCGAGCGTGGACCTCTACGGCCTTGCGTACATCTTCCGATGGCTCCCGTCGGGCGTGTTCGCGCGGCCGGACGTCCCCGAGGTCACGGCGCCGTTTGCGTACGAGCTCTACTGCTGACGAGCGCAAGCGCAAGGGCCGCGGCCCGCCGCGAGCCCGCTACCCGATCCGGCCCAAAAGCGCCCGCGCGATGATCAACTTGTGGATCTCCTTCGTCCCCTCGTAGAGCTCGGTGATCTTCGCGTCGCGGTGGAACTTCTCGATCCCCATCTCGCGCATGTAGCCGTAGCCCCCGTAGATCTGGATCGCCTCGTCGGTGACGCGCACCGCGGTCTCGCCGGCGAACCACTTCGCCATGCTCGAGATCTTCGGATCGGGCTTGCCCGCGTCGATCGCCCAAGCCGCCTTGTACGTGAGATTCCGCGCGGCCTCGACGCGGGTCGCCATCTCGGCGAGCTTGAACTGGATCCCCTGATGCTCCGCGATCGGGCGGCCGAAGGTCTTCCGCGCCTTCGCATATTCGATCGCCTTGTCCAGCGACCCTTGCGCGATGCCGACCGCCTGCGCCGCGACCATGATCCGGGTCTGGTTGAAGAAGTTCATCACGTGGTAGAACCCGTGGCCCTCCTCGCCGACGAGGTTCGCGACCGGCACGTGGACGTCCTTGAACTCGACGTCGGCGGTGTCGGAGGCCCGGATCCCCATCTTCCCGTACATCTTCGTCGCGCGGTAGCCCGGGCGGTCCGTCTCGACGAGGATCGTCGAGAACTTCTTGTGGCGCTCCGCGTCCGGGTGCGTGATACAGGTCGCGACGACGACGTTCGCGATCGTCCCGTTCGTGATGAACGTCTTCGTGCCATTGATGACAAACTCGCCGCTCTTCCGGGCCGCGACGGTCTGGATGTTCGCTACGTCGGAGCCCGCCTCGGGTTCCGTGATCGCGGCACCCGAGATCGCCTCGCCCTTCACGAACTTCGGGAGCCATTTGTTCTTCAGTTCCTCGCTCCCCAAGGCCGCGAGGAGCTCGGAACCGAAGGTCGAGGAGCCGATCCCGACCGCGATGCCGCCGTCGATCCGTGAGAGCTCCTCCATCACGATCGTGTGGTCGATCACCCCGAGTCCGGCCCCGCCGTACTTCGGGTCGATCGTGATGCCGACGAAGCCGAGGTCGGCGAGCTTCTTGAGGAGCTCCATCGGGAACTTCTCTTTCTCGTCGCACTCCTCGGACCATTTCGGGAACTCGGTCGTCGCAAATTGCCGCGCCGTGTCCCGGATCTGCTTCTGTTCCGTCGAGAGCGAGAAGTCCATGCCGCTTCTAAACGACGTTTCCTTATTAAAGGGCTAGGGCGAGTCTAGCGCCGCTGCGCAAGAAGCACGCCGAAGAGGATCACGAGGCCGCCTGCGAGCGCAAGCGGGGCCGGTCGCTCGTCGAGGAGCAGGAACCCCCAGACGACGCCGAAGACGGGGTTGAGGAACACGAACGTCATCGTCTCGGTCGGTGTCAGGCGGCGGAGCGCGTCGTTGAACCCGACGTAGCCGAAGACCGTCGCCGCAAGCCCGAGGAACAGGATGGCCGCCACGCCGTCGCGCGAAAGCGATGCCGCACGCTCGGCCGTTCCCGTGGCGAGGATCGGAAGGATCATCAGGGTCCCGACGAGCGTCGCGGACGCGGTGAACGGGAGGGCCCCGTGCCGCATCACGAGCGGCTTGGACAGGACGGACGATAGGCCCCACCCGATCGGCGCAAGCAGCGCGACGAACACCCAGGCGCCATAGGACACGTCGAGGCCGGCGTGCTCGCCGACGACGAGGAGGACGACGCCCGCCATCGCGAGCGACATCCCGGCGAGGCGCCCGATCGCGAAGCGTTCGCCGAGAACAAGGCCCGAGAAGAGGCCCGTCCAGAGCGGCCCGGTGGCGACGACGAGCGCCGCGATCCCGGCCGAGATGCGGGTCTCTCCCGCGTTCAACGCGAGGTGGTACCCGCCGACCGACAAGAACGAGACGAAGAGGAAGGTCGGCCATTCGGCCCTCGCGAGCTTCGGCGCCCCGGCCGCATAGAGCATTACCGCAAGGAACGGCGCCGCGACGAGGAAGCGAAGCAGCGTGAGGTCGAGCGCGGTCACGTCCCGGAGCGCGACCTTGATCGCGGTGAAGGCTCCGCTCCAGGTGAGCACGACTCCGAGCATCACTAGTTTCGCTTGGAAATGGCCGGAGATGGGTAGAGATGGACGGATATGGGTCTCCGATTCACCGTCCTTCATTTCCGCCATTTCCGCCTCATATCCCGCTTCATATCCCGCTTCATATCCCGCTTCATATCCCGTCATCTCCGCGCGACAAGCGCAAACCCCCCCGCGATCAGCGCGAACGCAGCGAACGCGCGGACCTCGATCGGGTCGCCGAGGAAGATCGCGCCCGCGACCGCGGCGACGACGGCGGCGACGTGCGAGACGAGGTTCGTGCGGATGGGCCCGACGCGCGAGAGCAGCGTGAAGTAGACGACGAAGCCCAAGCCGCTCGAGGCGAGCGCGAGGTAGAGGAGCGCCGTGAGGCCTTCGCGGGACGTGTCGCCGTGGCCCCCGCCCTCGAACGCGAACGCGGCCGCGTGGAGGAGGACCGCCCCGGCCGCCGAATGCCACGCGATGAACGTGGCGACGTGCATCCGGTGCCCGCTCCGCTTCACGAGCACCGAACCCAGCGACCACGAAAGGATCGCGCCGACGACGGCGAGTTCGCCGACGCCTCTTGCGTCGAAGAGCGGTCCCGGCTTTCCGGCGGCAAGGACGACGATCCCTGAGAGGCCGAGCGCGAGTCCGAGGACGCCGCCCCAGCCGACCCGATCGTCGCGGAGGAGGACCCGCGAGAAGACGGTGGTCACGGTGGGGTTGAGGCCGACGATGATCGCCGCGATCCCAGCGGTCGTGTATTGCTGGCCCCAGAAGAGCAGCGCGTGGTAGGCCGTCACGTTGAGGACCGCGGCGATGAGGATCGCGATCCACTCCTGCTTCGCGTGCGGGACGAGGGGCGCGCGGCGCACGAGCGCCACGACAAACATCGCGAGGGCGACGAGGTCGAAGCGGAGCGCGGCAAGAAGAATCGGGCTGAAGTGTTCGAGTCCGACCGTGATGAAGAGGAACGCCGACCCCCAGAGGACGCCGAGGCCCGAAAGGAGCCCGAGGTCCGGGGCCGAGAAGCGGGTCGCCACGGCCCCGGATGCCGGGTGGATTACACAATCCTTTTGTGTCGCGCCCGGCATGGCCCACGCGACCCACATGCGACCACGCCTCGTCCTGGCGCTCCTTGTCACGCCGCTGCTTGCGGGATGCCTAGGCCTCGACGGCGGGGAGCCCGGAGACGACGGCGCCGGCTTCGACGTCTCGGCGCTCTCGACGAAGAACCCCGTCGTCGTGTTCGAGACCGGGAAGGGCCGGATCGTCGTCGAGCTCTTCGAGGAGATGACGCCGATCACGGTCGCGAACTTCCTCAATCTCTCGGCGACCGGGTTCTACGACGGCACGAGGTTCCACCGCGTCCTTCCCGGCTTCGTGATCCAAGGCGGCGACCCGAACACGAGAAGCGGCGCGCCGTCGACCTGGGGCGGCGGGAGCCCCGGCCACACGATCCCGGACGAGTTCCACGCGCGGCTCCGCCACAACCAGTCTGGCATGCTCTCGATGGCCCACGCGGGCCCGAACACCGGCGGAAGCCAGTTCTTCGTGACGCTCGCCCCGACGCCGAACCTCGACGACCGCCACAGCGTGTTCGGCCGCGTGATCCTCGGCATGGACGTCGTCGCCGACATCGCGGACGATCCGACGACGGACAACGGCCGCGGTGAGAAGTCGCAGCCCGTGAGCGCCGTCGCGATCGACGCGGCGAGCGTGCACCGCCACGCGCGGACACCCGCGACGGAACCGCACGGGCTCCGCCTCTACGCGCCGCGACCCGAGCACGGCGGCGGCGCCGGCCGCGCCTCCTCCTGGATCGTGGTCCTTGCGAACGACGGCGACGTCCGCGACAACGTCACGGTCACGGCGACGGCGCCCGCGGGCTGGAATGCGCGCGTCGAGGAAGGCTTCGCGGCCTTCACCGCGAACGCGCGCCAATCCCACGCGTTCGTCGTCGAGGCGACGCCGCCCGCGGACGCGCCGCCGGGCCCCGCGACGATCACGGTCACCGCGCGAAGCACGTACGCCGGCGTCTCCGTGGCCTCGACGACGCTGACGCTCGTCGTCGGTGAGATCGGCGCATCGCAGGTCCGCCGCGGCGACAGCGTGACCGCGAACTACGTCGGCGTCGTCACCGACGGGCGCCTCTTCGACACGAGCGTCGACGGCGTCGCGCGAAACTCCAGCTACCCGAAATTCGCGGTCTCGGGCGGGTTCCAGCTCCGGGGCTCGTACCAGACGTTCCAGTTCAGTCCCGGCTCCGGCGTCATCGAGGGCTTCACCGACCTTGCCCTCGGCATGCGCGCCGGCGAGACGAAGGCCGGCCGCATACCGGCCGCGAAGGCGTACTCGTTCGGCAGCGTCTACGAGCGGCCGCTCACGGGGAAGACCCTCCTCTTCGAGCTCGAGATCACGAAGAGGGAATAGCCCCGGGGAAACCGAAAGCCATTATGGGGGATTCGTTCCTTTGGGGCCGGTCCGACGTGCACGGCCTCTCCTGTCCCGAGCTCCACGAGCGGGCCGCATCGGACGGGCCCCTTCTCGCCGTCTACTACGCCGACTGGTGCGGCTACTGCGAGCGGTTCGCCGGCCCCTGGAACGCGCTCTACCCGCAAGTGCGGGTGCCGGTCGTCTACCGCGACATAAGCGACGAGGAGGAAGACCCGTGCTGGGAAGACCGCTCCGCGATCCGCGTCGTTCCGACGCTCGTCCTCTGGCGCGCCGGATCCGTCGCGGCCCGGCTCGACGGCGTCTTGGGCCGCGGCATCGACCCCGCGCGGCTCCGGGAATGGCTCGCCGGGAACGGGCTTTTGGGCTAGGTAGACTTTTATAAGTGAATCACATTCGGCCGCCGAAGGCCGCCTTAGCTCAGCCGGTAGAGCAGCTGATTCGTAATCAGCAGGTCCAGGGTTCGAGTCCCTGAGGCGGCTCTCCCTCCTCGTCGGGCCTCGCTCCGTGCTCGGGCGATGGGCTTGGTCTTTTCGCCGCATGCTGCGTCGCGCGCCTCGTCCGTAGCGATGCTACGACCTCGGCGCGCTCCTTGCCTGCGGCGAAAATCCGCGGCGCCCCTCGCCCTGCGCGCATCGCTCGGCCCTCCTCGTCGGCGCTACTTACTTAGTACTTACAAAATAAGTATCCTCGCCCTTGCCTTTTCCCTAAACTTGCCCCCGCGCTCGCCCTAGCCCTCGCCCTACGAGACGGTGAGGACCCCTTCCATCCCCCGCCCCCGATGGTCGCCCACGGAGCAGTAGAACGCGTACTCTCCGGGGGCCGGCGCAGTAAACTCGACGGACGCGCTCTCGCCCTGCGCGATCGCGTCGGTCTCGGCGCCGGCGACGCCGTCGAGGACCCAGTTGTGCTGGACGAGGGCCGCCGCCGGGTCCTCGTTCGCGAACGTGAGCGTCACGAGGGCCCCCGCGGGCGCTTCGAGGGCCGCCGGATCGAAGACCGGATTCACGGGATAGATGCCGGATGTCCGGACCGCAATCGAGACGGGAGGCGGCGCCGTCCGCGCCATGCCTGGAGAGGGCGTCGTCGCGTTCCCGCTTCCGGTCGCGTTCCCGGCCGCGGTCCCGTCGTTCATGCCTGAAGCGTCCTCGCCGGTCTCGGCGGGCGCGGGTCCCTCGGAATCCCCGCCGAGGCAGCCGGACGCAAGGAGGACGGCGACGGTGACGAGGAGGACCGGGGCGCGCATGGCCCCGGCACCTCTCGTCGCCGCCTTAAGCCTTTACGTCGTCGCGTTGGTTTCCGTCACGCGGAACGTCCCTTCCATGCCGCGCTCGCGATGGTCGTCGACACGGCAGTAGAAGGCGTAGTCGCCCGGCGTCGCCGGCGCGTAGAACACGATCGACGTCGAGTCGCCGGGCTCGAGCTCTTCGGTCTCGGCGCCGTCGACCCCTTCGAGCACCCACGTATGGACCACGAAGGGGTACGGGTCCTGGTTCCAGAAACCGAGCGTCACGAGGGCGCCCGCCGGCGCTTCGAGATAGTCCCTGTCGTACGTGGATTCGAGCGGGAAGACGCCCGTCGCCACGATCTCGAGCGTGACGTTCTCGGTCGTCTCGTTCGCGGTCGTGTTCGGCCCTGTCCCGTTTCCGGGCGCGGTCTCGTTCCCGGTCGCGTTCCCGCTCTCGTTCCCGGTGGCGTTCCCCGCGCCCGTCTCGTTCCCCGGCGCGGTGCCGTTTCCGGGCTGCGTCTCGTTCTCCCGCATGCCCGTCTCGTTCTCCCGATCCCGGCCGTCGCTCGTCTCTCTGCCGTCGCCCGGCCCTCTCGCGATGTCGCCCTGCGTGTCGTCCTCGCCGAGACACCCCGTGAGGACGGACGCAAGGGGGAGGAGGGCGATCAGGATCGCTCTTGCGTACATCGCCCCCGTGTCCGCGAAGGGGTGTTCAAGGTTTCTGGTGCGTTCGTGGAAGGCATCTCGACGATTGCCGGCTATGCGGCCCGGATCCGCGCCGCGATCGCCGCAAGGTCCTCCTTCGAGACGGCCGGCCGGGCCGCCCGAGGCACGATCGAGTGGAGGCTCCCGCCGCCGTCGTCCGCCGTGCGCGGGATCACGTGCGCGTGGACGTGCGCGACCGCCTGTCCCGCCTCGGGGCCGTCGTTTACGCCGACGTTCGCCGCGGGGACGCCGAGCGCGCGCTGGATCCGCGGAACGAGCGCATGGACCGCCCGGTAGAGGGCGTCGGCATCGGGGCCCGGAAGCTCGGCGAGCCGCGCCGCATGGGTCTTCGGGATCACCAGGGTGTGGCCGCGGGAGAGCGGCGCGATGTCGAGGAACGCGAGCACGCGGTCGTCCTCGTGGACCTTCACGCCGGGGATCTCGCCCGCGACGATCCGGCAAAAGACGCATTCCTTGTCCCGCTTCATGAGAAGCCGGAACGCGGTACGATTCTATTAATAATGGCGCGGACTGATGGGGGCCCCGGATGAAGTGCGACCGGTGCGGCCGGGACGCCGTGACGACGCTCCGATACGCCGGGCGCCGGCTCTGTGCCGACCACTTCACGGAGCTCGCCGAGCGGCGCGCGAAAGCAGAGTTCCGCGCGCAGATGCCGAGGCTCCCCGAGGGCGCCACGATCGCGGTCGCACTCTCCGGCGGAAAGGACAGCGCGGCCGCCCTTCATCTTACGAAGCTCGTCTACGGGCCGGTGCGCTCGGCGCAGATCCTCGCGGTCACGATCGACGAAGGGATCGCCGGATACCGCGCGGACACGATCGCCGAGGCCCGCGCGCTCGCGGAGCGGCTCGACGTCGCGCACCGGGTCCTCCGGTTCGAGGACGAGTTCGGGACGACCACGGACGCGCTCGCGGCGGCCGGGCGCGAGACCGGACGCGCCCCGTGCGCCTCCTGCGGCGTGATGCGACGCACGCTGTTGAACCGCGCGGCGCGCGAGGTCGGGGCCGCGGTCCTCGTCACCGGCCACAACCTCGACGACCTCGCCCAGTCGATCCTCATGAACGTGGTCCGCGGCGACACCGCGCGCCTTGCCCGGCTGGGCCCGCACGAGACGCCGGTCGACGGCCTCGTGCCGCGCGTCTTCCCGCTCCGAACGACCCCGGAGCAGGAGGTCGCGCTCTACGCGTTCCTCCGAGGCCTCCCGGTCGCGCACGACGCGTGCCCCCACGCGCGCGACGCGAGGCGGGGCCGGTTCCGCACGTTCCTCCTGGATCTCGAGGAGGACGAGCCGGGGACGCGCCACGCGATCCTCCGGGCCCACGAGCGGCTCGCGCCGGCGCTACGGGTCGACGACGCGTCGCCTCCGGCGCCGTGCCCCCGGTGCGGGGAACCCGCGACGGGCGGCGTCTGCCGCGCCTGCGCGATCCTCGACGAGCTTTCGGCGGTGGCCCGATGAGCGCCCGCGCCGTGACCGCGGCCGAGATGCAGCGGCTCCACGAACTCCTTCTCGCGCAGTACCGCCTCTCCTTCGACGCGCTGGTCGAGAACGCCGCCCGCGACGTGACGATCGTGCTCCGCCGCCTCGCCGGCGGGTCCGTCGTCGGGCAGCGCATCCTCGTGCTCTCGGGCCGCGGCCGGACGGGTGCCGTCGGGATCGCGTCCGCTCGCCACATCGCGAACGCCGGCGGCGACGTCGCCGTGACCCTTCTTCCCGGACCCGGGGCGCTCGCCCCGGAGGCGTCGCGGCAGACCGACGTCGCCGAGGCCGCCGGGATCACCGTCTCCCCCGCGATCGAGACGGAGCCGCGCCCCCACCTCGTCGTCGACGCGCTGGGCGGCCCCGAGCAGGCGCTCCCGCCGCAGGACCTCGCCCGCCTCCTCATCGACGAGGCGAACGGCCTCTCGGCACCGATCCTCTCGATCGACGTGCCCGCCGGCCTCGACCCCGACGACGGCCGCGTCCACGCGCCCTGCATCCGCGCCACGTGGACGCTCGCCCTGGGCCTTCCGAAGGCCGGCACGCTCGCCCCCGGCGCCCGCGCCGCGACGGGCCACCTTCTCCTCGGCGACATCGGGATCCCGTTCCCGGCCTATGCATCGTACGGCGTGGAAAAGCCCCTCTTCTCCGAGGGGTATGTGATCGAGATCGGGCCGTGACGAAGCGCATGCGCAAGCGCCAGCGCAAGCGCACGGGTCGCTTGCGCTTGCGCTCTGGACGACGATTTGTCGGCTTTTGTAGACAATACCCTACGTATCGTCGGAAAATATGGTGAAACGGTAAGGTCACCGGGCCGCCTAGGAGCCCCGATGAGCGACGCGTACTTCCAGGCCGTGGCCCCAGAATGGGACGCGATGAGGGAGCGGTTCTTCTCGAAGGGCCTCCGCGAGCGCATCCTGGCGGAGGCCGGCGCCGGGCTCCGTCCGGGCGCCGTCGCGGTCGATCTCGGGGCGGGGAACGGCTTCCTCACGGAGGTGTTGCTCGAACGGGGCGCGTCCGTCGTCGCCGTCGACCGGTCCGAGGCGATGCTCGACGTCCTCGCCCGACGCTTCCCGGCCGCCGCGGTCCGTCGCGGGGACGCCGAAGCGCTTCCGATGCCGGACGGCGCGGCCGACCTTGTCGTCGCGAACATGCTCCTCCACCATGTCGAGCGGCCGCCCGCGGCAATCCGCGAGATGGCGCGGGTGCTCCGCCCCGGCGGCCGGGTCGTGGTCGCGGACCTCGACCGGCACGAGCACGAATTCCTGCGGCGCGAGCACCATGACCGATGGATGGGGTTCGACCGCGCCGAGGTCGGGAGCTGGCTCGCGGAGGCGGGGTTCGCGGACGGGCGCGTCGCCGACGCCGAGGAACGCTGCTGCGCCACCTCGTGCGACGGGGGCGACCGCGCCGAGATCCGGATCTTTGTCGCTTCCGGGACGTTGGGACCGATAAATCGTAGGCAAACAAAAGAAAATGCCTTAAATACGTAGGACGCTTTGAGGACCGTGACCTCGGGATTGGATGGGATCGATCGCCGGATCCTCGCGATCTTGGCGAACGAAGGCCGGGCGACGCTACAGGCGATCTCGGAGAAGGTCGGCCTGCGGCGCCCTTCCGTTCACGAACGGGTACGTAAGCTCGAAGCCGCGGGCGTGATCCGCGGCTACCGCGCCGAGCTTTCGCCGGACGCGGTCGGAGCCGGGCTCCTCGCGTTCGTCCTACTTTCCGCGGAGCGGCGCGGCGGCGAGGACTGCATGAGCTGCTGCGAGCGCGTCTCGGACGCCCTCCGGAAGGTGCCCGAGGTCCTCGAGGTCCACACGGTCGCGGGCGCAAACGACCTTCTCGTGAAGCTTCGAGCGCGGGACATCCGCGCGCTCGAAGAGGTCGTGCTCCGGAAGGTCTCGGGGGCGCCCGGCGTGGGCCGCGTCGAGACCCTGATCGTCATGTCGACCCAGATCGAACGCCCGCTCGTTCCGCCGCCGGAGCCCGCAAAGAAGGACCGGCGCTGATCCGGTCTACGGCAGCTTCGCCTTCAGCGTCTCGAGGTCCGCGAAGGTCGGTCCGAGCGAGATGCAGCGCGGGGGGCATTCGAGCGCCGCGGCGACAACGAGCTTCTCGTAGCCCTTCCAGCCGTCGGGGTCCGCGACGTACGCCTTGCCGCCCGAGGCCTCCGCGAACACCATCGGGGCCTTCGTGTAGCAGATCGCGCACGAGATGCAGCGCGGCTGATCGACGACCGGCTTCAGGGCGACCCCCGGCGCGGGCTTCCCGGGCGGAGGGATCGGGACCGCGCGGGCCGGCGCGCCCGCGGCGGCGGTCGCCGGCGCCTCGACGGCCATCGTCTTTGCGACAAGATCGGCAAGGTCGACCACGTCGACGCCGCACTTTGCCAAGGCCTGCGAGCAGTCCGGGCACGAGGTCACGATCGCCTGCGCCCCTTTCTTCTTCGCTTCCGCGCCGACGGCCGCGGCAAGCTCCTTTGCGCCTTCGGCGTCCGCCGCGCGGAACGCCGCGTCCGCCCCGCACGCCCATGCGTCGAGCGGGGGAAGGACCGTGAGCCCGGGGATCGACTTGAGCAGCGCCTCCGCGTCCTTGTCGATCTCGGCTCCGTGGGGGACGTGGCAGGCGGGGTGATACACGATCTTCCGAGCTTCTCCGCCGGCGAACGAGAGCCGCTTCTCGTCCACGAGCTTCTTTGCGACGTTCGCAAAATGAAGGGCCGAATGGTTCCATCCCGGGTCCGAGCCGCGAAGGAGCGCGGCATAGTCGTATTTCAGGGCCTCGTAGGCGCCCGCGGTGAGGCAGACGACGGTCGCCCCGGCGCCGGCGGCCTTCGCGACGGCGTCCGCGTTCGCGACCGCCGCGGCGACGGCCTCGGGCGCTTGTCCGGCGGCAAGCAGCGCGTCCCCGCTGCACTGTTCCTTGTCGCCAAGGTGCGTGAACGCGAACTTGCCGTTCGCGAGGACCGAGGCCGCGGCCTGGACGGCCCCGGGGCGCTCGTACGCCGCGGTGCAGTCGGCAAAGAGCACCGCCTTTGCGGCCGGGTTCGTCGCGACCCCCGCGGCCCACTTCGCCCGGTCCGCCTTCGGCTTCCCGAGGTGGTTCCCGTTCTTCTTCGCGCCGTCCCCGAGCGCGGCGTGCTCTGCGAGCGCGAGCCCTTCCGCGTCGATCTCGGCGCGAAGGGCCTGCACGATCTTCGTCTTCGGGACGGCGTTCGGGCATCGCTCTTCGGCCCGGCGCAGGAACGCCGCGCGCCGGAGCCGCCCCGCAAGCTCGCGGGACGGCCGGCCTTCGCCCAAGAGGATCGCGCGGGCGGCACCCATCCAGCCCCGCGGCGCATCCGCCGCCACGGTCCGGCTCGCCGTCGGGGCGTTTGCGTCGCAGGAGGAGCAGCCGAGGGCGGCGAACACCGCGTCCGAGTGCTCGGCGAGCCGGCCGCCGGTGACCCGCCCCAGCGCGTAGTAGAGCGCCGGGGTCGCGGGCTGGCCGTTGTGCGCGCGGTCGTGCGGGCTCGCGCGGGCGCCGCCCTTGAGGATCGGCGCGGAGAGTTTCATCACGAGGCTGAACGGGACGGGGGGCGCGCCCTTCACGGAGGCCGGCGTGACCTTTCCCGGATTGAATATCGAGGACCCGTCGACGTCCTTCTTGAACACCATCACGCGCTCGAACCGGTCCTTCCCGAGCACCGACTCCGCCTCGTGGGAGAACTCGAGCCCGACCGACGCGGGGCGCCCGCCGAGCGGCCGCACCGTGTCGAGGAGCGCAAGGCCCAGGCCGACCGCGACCGGGTACGAGCCGCGGCGCTCGTCCTCGGGGACGTACGCGGTGATCGCGGCCTCCCGCTTCGAGACGAGGGTCGCCACGAACCCGACGTCCTCGTTCGGGATCGCGCGGGCGGCGGCTTCGAGCGCTTCGCCCACGGACTCGACGGGGACCCGCACCTCGGCCATGAAGAGCGTGGGCCCGAGGCGCTGGATCTCCCGGGCGCGGGCGCGGAGCGACCATTCCTTGTCCGCGACCTTCGCGTCCTGCGCTTTTCCCCCGAGCCGCACCATCGCCTGGTCGAGCTCGGTGCGCCGGCTCTCGTCGGAGCGCGCGAGCACCACAAGGAGCGCGAACTTCTCCGCGGGCGCGCCCTTCACCTTGGTCGCCTCGTCCCGGATCGCGAGGAACCCCGGCGTCGCGAGGGTCGCGCTCCACGCGGGAAGGAGCTTGCCCACGTAGTTTGCCGCCTGCGCGGCCTTCTGGACGTCGTCGAAGGTGTAGAGGAGCGGAAGCACCGGCTCGTTCTTGCGGACCTTCAGCGTGACCTCGGTGATGAAGCCGGTCGCGCCGCAGCATTCCGTGACGAGGTCGAGGTCGGGGCCCGAGAACCGCCGGAGCTTCCCGTTCGGAAGGAGCATCTCGGCCGAGACGACGCTCGAACCGACCGGCCCGTGCGCGAGGCTGCCTACGCCGCCAAGGCCTTGCGCGAGCCAGCCGCCGAGCGTGCCGCCGGGGAACGAGCCCGGATACACGCGGAGCGCGAGGCCTTTCGCGTTCAGGGCCTCTTCGAGGTCGCCGAGGAGGATCCCGGCCTCGGCCGTGGCCGTCATCTCCTTTTCGTCGAACGCGAGGACCTTCGAGAGCGCCCGCATCGAGACGACGACGCCGCCCTCGGTCGGGACCGCGCCGTTGAAGAAGCCGGTCCCCGCGCCGCGCGGGACGACCGGGATCAGCTGCTTTTCGGCGAACTTCACGATCTCGTAGAGGTCGCCCTTCGATTGCGGGAATAGGACCGCCTGCGCGCGCTTCTTCAGGAGCGCCTCGAGCGCGGCGGGCACCGGGACCGCGTCGACCGAGTGCGCTTCGCGCACCGCCGGGTCGAAGCTCACGCGGTCGCCGAAGACGTACGCCAATTCTTTCTTCGGACCGACCGGCATCTCCTCGACGAGCGGCGAATATCGATCGAAGAGTTTCGACGAATTCATGATCGCGTCGAGAAGTCTCATGTCGGCTCGGGCGCGTAGCTTGCTCAATTTATTTAAGCACGGTGTCTTTATATATGGCAACCCTCATTCGCAGCGCGTGACCCGCACCGTCCTACTTGCGGTTTCGCTCCTTGTTCTCGCCGTTTCGCCGCTCGTTTTCGCCGCCGAGGAGCCAGCCGCCGGCGGCCCCGCCGCGACATGGCCCGGCACGCCGGAGGACGCGTGGAACGTGACGGTCGTGATGAAGGGGACCGCGTTCGTCCCCGGCACGATCGTCGTCCCGCCGGGCGCCACCATCACCTGGGTGAACCGCGACGGCCAGCCCCATGACGTCCAGGGGCCCGACTTCGACTCGGGCGAGCCCGCCGGCATGGACGACGGCGCCACGTTCGCACACACGTTCGACAAGGCGGGGACCTTCGAATACTACTGCGAGATCCACACGAAGGGCGTCATGGCGGGCACGGTCATCGTTTCCGCCGACGGCGCACCGCCGGCCGGAGCGGGCGGCCACGAGGCGGATCCGAACGCGAGCGCGGTCGAGTCGGGCTTCGTCGAGATCACCAAGGTCGGCGTTGCGTATCTTGCGTACTGGATGGGCCTCCTCGCGTTTGTCGCCGTCATCGTGACGCTGGTGTTCCTGTTCTTCTTCTTGAAGTACGGCGAGACCCCGCACGCGGCGGACCAGACCGCGCGCGAGCCCGTCGCAGCCGGCGCCGGGGCCGTCCGGACCGGGGACCAGGCGGTCGACATGGGCGAGACGCTCTGGGCCGTGCTCCTCTCGATCCTCGCCTTGGCGCTCCTGTTCTTCCTCCTCGACCGGGTCGTCGGAGGCGGATAGATGCCGAAGGAGGTCCCGTGGGGGACCGTCACCCGGAACGAACCCGCGCCCGAACCCCTGTCCGTCGCGGTCGCGATCGCGATCCTCACCGTCGCCGAGGTCGTCTTCGTCGGGCTCTTCCTCTACGGCATCGTCTCCGGCGCGAACTCGATCCTCGACCAGCAGATCATGGCGTTCTGGCTGGGCTCGGCTTTCTTGGTGTTGACGCTCATCCTCGTGCTCTACCGCCGGTACTTCCTCCCGGACGTGATGGTCGTGAAGCGCCGACGGGCAAAGTACGAAGATTTCCGTTGGACCTCCAGGTAGAACCATGGGCCGCGAACCGGATCTCAACCTTCCGCCGCCGAAGCCCGGCGGGATCGACCGCCGCACCTTCGTGAAGGGCTGCATCGCCGCCGCGGGGATCGGCGCCTTGGGCGCCGGCCTTGCGCCGTTTGCGAACACGCTCTCGGCCCCGAAGAAGAAGGCGCGGGGGACGTTCACCTACGTCGGAACCCAGCTCAAACGCGGCCCCGCGCAGGTCGGCCTGCCGCTGATCCCGATCACCGTGAACGAAGCGGGCGAGCTCGTCGGGATCCCGGACAAGCTCGCGTGGTACCGCTACTGCGGGCGGACGTGGCCGGGCCTTGACGACGGCGCGACCGAGGAGAACAAGTTCCACTTCTTCGTGAAGCGGAAGGCGAACGGCGACGCCCAGTTCCCGAACCTCTGGTACGTGCCGCTCGACCGGCAGGTGATGACGCGGACCCTGTTCGAGAAGGTCGGCGACGGGGCGATCGCGTCGTGGCGCAGCGAGGGGCTCACCGGAAACGACGTGATGATCGCGTTCGTCGTGCGGATCGACCCGGACAAGTTCCAGTTCCCCGCGGCCCTGGAGCCGGAGCTTGCCGCGGTGATCAAGGAGAGCGGCTTCGTCGCCTTCAACGGCGCCTGCGTCCACGCGTGCTGCGTCCCGGGGTACAAGGAAGCGGACCTTGCCCGCACCGAGGCCGACGGCGCCTTCTGGGAATCCATCTACTGCACCTGCCACGGGTCCGTGTACGGCGTGCACGGCCTCGACATCTACAGCAGCGCCCTCCTACCCCCGTGAGACCATGGCCGCCCCCGAACTCGTCCGCGAAACGCCCGTGTCCCCGAAGCGGGCGCGGGAGCTTTCCGGGTCCGAGAAGCTGATGCTCACGACGTTCGCGTGGCTCGACGAGCGGTTCAAGCTCCGCGACTTTGTCCAGGAGGCGCGCGACTTCTATTACGGCCTGAACCTGCAGATGCCGAAGTCGCACACGGAGAAGTACAAGCTCCGGAGCATCTGGTACTGGTACCCGATGTATTCGCTGGGAAGCCTGTCGCTCATCGCCTTCGGCGTCGCGACCTTGACCGGCATCATCCTCGCGCTCTACTACGTGCCGTCGCTTGCGCCGGTCGAGGTCGGAGGCGAGGCCGCGACCGAGGCATGGCGGAGCATGGTGTACATCATGACCGAGGTCCCGTTCGGCTTCATGATCCGCGCCCTCCACTTCTGGAGCGCGATGATCATGGTCGCGGTCGTCTTCCTCCACATGATGCGGGTCTACTTCACGCAAGGCTACAAGAAGCCCCGCGAGCTCAATTGGGTCATCGGCGTCGTCCTCCTCATCCTCACGCTGGGTCTCGGGTACACGGGATACATCCTCCCGTGGAGCCAGCTCTCGTACTGGGCCGGGACGATCGGCGTGAACATGGCGTCGTCCTCGCCGCCGCCGTTCCTCGGACAGTGGGCCGCCGGGCTCGTCTTCGGCGGCACCTCGATGACGCAGGCGACGCTCGTCCGGATGTACGTGTACCACGTCGTCCTTCTCCCCCTCCTCATCGTCGGAGCGATCGGGCTCCACCTTTTCATCGTCTGGATCCAGGGGATCGCGGAGCCCCATTAGGCGAAGAGGAAAGAAGCAAGATGGCACTCGGAGAAGCGATCGGGGCGTACGTGGAACGGGCGCGCGAGCTCGACGCCGCGCGGCGCGCGAAGCGCACGTTCCGCAACGTCGAAGGGACGCCCTTCTGGCCGCACGAGGCGGTCCGCGACACCGCGATCATCGCGTTCTTCATGGCCGTGATGCTGTATTTCACCGCGATCCTGCCGTTCTTCCTCGAAGAGCCCGCGAGCCAGAACCAGCCCGCCGTCATCCTTCCGGACTGGTACCTCCTGTGGGCGTACGGGCAGCTGAAGATCGCGAAGAACGTCGAGTTCGACTTCGTCGCACAGCCCGTCTCGGTCGGAGGCCCGATCAGCAAATCGCTGATCTTCTCACCCGTGGGCCTCCTCTACATGGGGGCCCTCGCGATCGGGCTCGGAGGCCTCGCCTACGCCCTCTGGAGCCTGAAGAAGCGGAAGGTCCTCCACGCGGTCGGCGGCGGCGTGGCGGGCGTCGGCGGCCTCCTTGTTCTCGCGTTCCGGCCCGAGATCCACGCGGTCGCGCACGGGCTCTCGATCGGCTCGACGCACCCCCTCACGATGGGGCTTCCCCCGTACGTCCTCCTCTCGCTCCTTTTCGTGCTGGGCGGCGTGGGCCTCGCGATGAAGTCGCTCCAAGCGCAGGCGAAGCGCGGCGAGACCGGCATCCCCGGCGGCGTCTTCGGCGGCGCGTTCCTTTCCGCATTCGGTGTGGCATTCTACGCGTTCGGCCACTTCCTCGTCGCCCCCGGCCAATGGGAGCTCCACCCGCCGCCCGGCTCGACGATTTCCGCCTGGCTGTTCCTTCCATGGGAAGTGCCGCCGATGTCGGGCCTCACGCTGGGGACGATCCTCAATGGCGTCTACGTCGTCCCGCTGATCCTCATCCCGTTCATCGACCCCGAACCGAAGGTCCAGCGGCCGGTCGAGCAGCCGTTCTGGACCGCGCTGGGGCTTGCCGCCTGCTGGTCCGTCTTCATGTTCTCGATCTACTCGGTCGACCTCCTCGTCTACGGCGAGTCGGCCGGCTGGAGCCGCAGCATCGTGCTCCCCGACTTCTTCGTGATCCCGATCCTCGACCTCTTAGGGTTCGGATACGAGGGCCTCGCCGAGATCGAGATCCTCGGCTCGCATCCGCTCCGGTGGATCTCCATCACGTATCCGGTCCTCGGCTGGGTCACTTGGGCTTCGCCGATCGTCGTCTTCTACCTCGTCTACTGGACGCTCGCCCACTTCAAGCGGAAGGGCGGCTACGAGGCGAACATCAACAAGACCTACTACAAGGTCCGGTGAGCCTTTCTCGCTTTTGAGATTTGCATGAGCGAGAAAGGCTGGATCTTGTTCTATACGAAGAAGGGTTGCGCGCTCTGCGAAGAGGCGCGGGCGCTCCTTGCCGCGGACGTGGCGGCCGAAGGCGTCGAGGTGAAAGAGGTCTACATCGAAGGCGACCCAGACCTCGTGCGGCGGTACGGGAACGACGTGCCGGTCGCCGAGTACCGAGGGCGCGTGCTGTTCCGGTTGCGGTACGATGGCGAGGCCCTCCGCTCCGCCCTACGCCCCGCAAACCAAAAAGAATAAGAGGCGTGCCGCAACGTATCCGCCGCAGGTGATAGTATGGGAGAGACCGAGTCGGCCGGGACCCTGCAGGTGTACCGGATCCAGTCGCTCACGGGCCTCTGGGCGCTCTTTACGATCTCGATCATCTACTTCCTATGGATCGTCCTCGTCGTCACCGAGGCGATCCGGGTCCGCCCGCTCGACTCCGTGACGGACGCCCAGTGGGTCCTCTCGGGGATCGTCGTCTTCCTCCTCGTGCTCCTTCTTGAGTTCCTGTACCTCCGGAAACGCGGCGTCGGGGCCGCCCAGCGTGCGGCCGCGGGCGTCGAGGTCGTCGCCGAGTCGCCGGTCCCGACCCGCGTCACGAAGGCCGGCATCCACGACGAGTACGTGACGACGAACGACCTCTATCAGGGGAAGCGCGTCCTCGAATACTCGAAGCCGCCGAAGTCCCAACACTCCGAAGCGGTCTACGCGAAGACGTATGTCGATGTCGGCGGCGGGCTCGCGCTTCGGGTCGAGGAGCTCGTCGCGGAGCCCTCGGGTCAACGGTTCTAGCGAGCCGGAAGCGAGGCGCACGACACGTCTTGCGCCTTCCCTCGTACCTCGTTCCTTGTACCTCGTTCCTCGTGTCTCGTGCCCCATTCCAGTCCCCGCTTGCGCGAGAACCGCGGCCCCGGCCGTCACGATTCCGGCAAGCGTTGGTGGGGTCCGGGAAACTATTTGTATCACGAACCGACAAGCTAGGGGCGCGCCGAGGTCGAGAGTGCGTGTTCCGTGAAGTAAGTTCGATCGTGGTCCGTGCGTCCAAAGAGCGGGTGCACGCGCTCCTTATGGACCCCCAGAACCTCCCCAAGATCCACCCGTGGGAGACCGCGGTCGAGTCGGTCGAAGGCGGAAGCGGCCACTGGACGATCGGGGTCGCCGGCGCGCGGTACCTTCAGCCGCGCCGGGCCGTGGTCGAGCTCAAAGACCGCGGCGACGAGGTCCTGCTCCAGACGGTGAACGACCCTTCGGGGCGCGAGGAGGAGCGGTTCCTCCTTCGCGAGACGCCCGATGGGACCCGCCTCATCCTCACGCGCCACGAAGAGCCCTCCGGGATCCTCGGCACGATGACCGAGGCGTTCCTCTGGGTGCGGCCGCACCTTACGGTCGACTCGGAGCTCCGCAAGATCAAAGAGATGGCGGAGCGGCCGTAGGCGCGGCGTGTGCAGGCCGCGTGCGATCGTTCCTGTTCATGCAGGCAGCGTGCCACCACTCCTGTTCATGCAGGCAGCGTGCGAGCACTCCTGTTCGTGCAGGCAGCGATGCAGTGGCTCCTGTACGTTGCATGGGAGCGTCCGGCGGCCGGCGATGCACAGGAGCTGAGCCCGCTCCCGGCAACACACAGGAACTGAGCCCGCTCCCGGCAACGCACAGGAGAAGAGCCCGCGGCCGTGCAGCGTCAACGGACGATCGTCACGGTCCGATCCGCGTACCGCATCACCTTTTCCGCGACGGAGCCGATGAAGAACGGCTGCTTCTTCTCGTAGGACTTGAACCCGAGCACGATCTCGTCGCAGGCCTTCTCTTTCGCCGCGGCGAGGATCTCGTCCGCGGGGTCGCCCTGCCGGATGACGACGCTCGTATGCTCCGGCATCTTCGCCGAAAGGTCCGCGATCGCGTCCTCGATCGAGCGCTTCGCGTTCTCCTTGAACGAGCCCCCCTTCGCGACGCGTGAGAGGTCGATCCCCGGAAGCAGCATCTCCATGAACTTCTTGTCCGCAAGCTGCGAGGGCACCACGTTCACGACGACGATCTCGGACGCCGAGCGGGCGGTCGCCGCGTACTCGAGCGCCTTCCGCGAGGCATCTGATCCGTCGAACCCGACGAGGATCCGCGCCATGCGGAGGAATGCGGCTATGGATATTTGTATGAACCGACCGTGCGCTCACCGGTTCCGGCGCCCGAGGAGGAGCCCTGCGAGTCCGACCGCCGCAAGGAGGAGCGCGACCGGCGGAAGCGGCGTCCCGGAGCCGGAGTCGCCCGAGCGTTCCGCGCCCGTGACCGTGAACCGCCCCTCTTTCATCGGCGTGCGGAAGCCCTCGAAGGAGACGTACCCCTTGAACGTGTGCTCGCCGGGCTTCTCCGGCGAAAAGAACGCATCGAGCGTGACGGTCTCGCCGGCGGGCACCCGGAGGGGCTCGCTCGATTCGACCGCGACGCGGCGGCCGGCGAGGAAGACGCCGACCGTGAACTTCGCGTCCCGGATCTCGACCGGGCCCGTGTTCGCGAACTCGCCGGAGAGCGCCACGACCTCGCCGACGACGCCCGCCGGGTCGGCGAAGAGCTTCTTCAACGAACCTTGGACGCGCGCGGTCGCGCCTTCGGTCGACGCGCCTTCGGCAAGGACGCGGAACGAGAGGGGGAACGGCTCGGAGCCCGTCGCGGCGTTCGCGAGGGTCGCCGTCGCCTCGTAGAGGCCGGCGGGGAGCCCGCGGGAGGCGCGGAGAGTCTGGGTCTCGCGCGCGCCGGGGAGGACCGGCGTGCCCTGCAGGTCCTCGCGGAGGACCTCGGCCCCGTCGGCGTCCTTCACGACGAGCGCAAGGGTCGGCGCCGCGCGGACGTTGCCGCGGTTCGCGAAGTCGCCGGCGACCGCGATCGGCGCGCCGCTTGCCGCGTCCGCGATCTTCAGGTTCGCGGCCGCGAAGCGAAGGACCTGCTCGCCCGCGACGAGGATGCGGACCGCCGGCGCCACCTCGACGTTCAACGCGGCGCCCGAGCCGGCCGGTTCGCCCGTGCCGGTCGCACGGATCCGGATCGTGCCGCGGTGCTCGCCGTTCGGGGCGTCCGCGGGGACGGCGACGTTCACGGTGAGCGTGCGGGTCCCGTCCGCCGGGATCTCGAACGTGCCCGCAGGCTCGAACGAGAGCCATGGGGCGACGGTGCCTTCGGGCGTCACGTCGACCGCGGTCGGGCTGTGGAAGCCGTTCTGGATCCGGAGCGTCGCGCGGAACGCGCCGCCGCGGACGAGCGGCGGGTCCGTGAGGGAGACCGTGACCGGCGTCACGCCGAACGACTCGGGGGGGCCGTCGGTCGCCTGCGACGTCGCGAAGGGCACGAAGAGGGAGAGGACGAGCGAGGCAAGGAGGACGGCCGGGGCCGCGCGCGGCTTCATGAGGAGGCCTCCGCGGCGGCGCCGATCGTGAGTCGGCCGCGATACGTGGCGGCCGGGATGAACTGCTCCTCGCCGGTCGGCATGTGGATGTCGAAGTAGGCGTTCTTCTCCGCCGTCGCCCCCGGTGCCAAATTGAAGTTCGCGTCGGAGACCGGCGGAGACGTCGCGAGCCCGCGCTCGCCGGCCATGTCGGCGACGCTTGCGTAGCGGATGCGGGACGCCGAGATTGTGGCGTCGCCCTCGGGGTTCGTAAGGTCGGTCGCGGAAAGCGCGAGGTCGACGACGACGTTCCCCGTGTTCCGGATCGCGACCGTGCTCGGGGCGGCGTGGGTCGACGCGCCGGGCCCGATCGCGCCGCTTCCGAACGAGACGCTCGAGGACCCGAGCGAGATCGCAAGGAGCTCTTCGTAGTGGAAGGTCGCCTCGATGGTGCGGAGGTCGTTCGCGCGGTCCTTCACGGAGAGCCGGACCTTGTAGGCGCCCGGCGGGTCGTAGTAGTTCATCGTGAAGCTCGCCTCGAACTCCTTCTTCTTCCCCCGCGGTTCGCCCTTCGTGGGGGCCGTGACCGGCTCTCCCAGCGGGTTCCCCTGCGGGTCGAGGAGCTGGATCTCGGCCTGCGCAAGGTCCCGCCAGCCGTTTCCGTCTTCGGCCGAGGCTACGACCGGGACCGTGACCGTGGTACCGGCACGGGGCGCGACCTCGATCCGTTCCGGCGTGTTCGGGTCGGCATCGGCGGCGGAGAGGTCGATCGCGAGGGCGGACGGCGGGTCGTTCCCGACCTGCGCCTGGCTGTCGACCTGCGAGCCCCAGCCGGACCCCGAGGCGACGAGGAGGGACGCAACGAGCACGGAAAGGAGGACGGGCGCGCGGGCTTCCATCATGCGACCCCCCGGGCGGTGACCTCGATCGCGCCGGTGTAGGCTCCGGCCGGGACGTCGGAGTCCTCACCGGAGGGCGCGTCGAGGATGACAAGGAGCACGGTCTCGGAACCGGGGCCGAGGGTCACGCCCCGGAGGTTCGTCCCGGCCTCGGCAAGCGGCAGCCCCGAGTCGCCCTCCGCGAGGACGACACGGATCGCCGCCGCGGGGATCGAGGCGCCGTCCGGCCCGGACAGGCCGGGCGTTGCGAGCGCGAGCCGGAGCGGGACGGAACCGGTGTTTGCGAGCGTGAGGCGGACGGGCTCGGACGAGGTCCCCGGAAGGACGGTCCCGAAATCCACGGCGCCGGGCGCGACCGAGAGCGCCGCGGGTCCTGCGACGGCGGCGATGCCCTCCGCCTGGTCGGCCCCGACGGGGACGACGAGGACGAGGCCGGGGATCGGGACGGGCGACGCGAGGCCGAGGAGCACGAGCGCGCCGATGATCGCGAAGAGGCGAAGGGTCATGAAGGTCCGGCCTGCCGTGGGCACCGAGTGCCGGACGGACTCTCTTTCGCCGGGTTTTTTGAATGTTCGCCTAGGGACTTCGGCCCGTTCGCCCGGTTTTCGACTAGGAACTCATGGCAAACCTTATGGTGGGCCAATCCGTCGAACGGCCGTCGGCATGCGTGGCTTAATGGTTGCGTTAGCGGGCGCCCTTTTCGTCGCGTTCGCGGTCCCCCCGTCGGTCGGAGGGGACGTCACGACCTCGGTCGCGGTCGCGAACGCGCCGCCCGCGATCGTGGGCACGTCGGTCTCGGTCGCCCCGACGGTCGCGGTGGTCCGCTTTTCGACCACGGACGGGAACGGGCACCGCGACGTGTCCGAGGCCCGCGTAGTGTGGAAACGCACGCTCGGAGGCGACGCGGAGGCCCTCGCCGTCCGGACGTCCGGCGCGGGGATCCGGGCCGAGTGGGAGGCCACGGTCCCGCGCGTGCCGCTCGCGGGGCCGTCCGAGGCGAAGATCATGGTGAAGGACCGCGCCGGCGCCGTGACACACGCCGTCGTCGGGTTCCGGGACCCCACGACCGGGGTCGCGGCCGGACCGTCACCTCCGACGCTCGCGCTCCGTGCGTTCGGTGGCGCGCTCGCCGCCGTCGCCGACCTCGTGTTCCGGGCGCTTCACCCGTACCGGTAGCCGACGCCTTTTCCGCCGCGCGGGTGCTCCCACTTCGTCTTCGCCACGACGGCGCAGGTCCCGCACTCGATACACGGCTGCGTGTCGAGGACCACGAGGTCCTTCGTGGCACCCTCGCGCGTCTTCACGGTCTCGAGCCGGTAGCAGCCGCGGCTCGACCCGGTGCTCGAGACGGGGCACGTGTGGACGGCCTTGCCGGACGCCGTCGGGGCGTCGTCGAGGAGGAGGATGTGGGCCCGGCCGATGTCGGTGTCGTACCCCAGTGCCCCGATCCGGTCGTCCAGGGATTTCGGGTGGATCCTGTATCGTGCCTCTCGCCGCTCCCCACAGGCGGCCGCGAGCATCGAGGGGAGCTTCACGTAGACGAACTCGGTGTCCGGCGCAAGCTCGGCCATCCGGGCGTTTGCGAACATGCCCTCGACCTGACTTCGGACGAAGCCCATCTTGAGGAGCGTGGGACCGAGGAACGCGCCGCCCACGGCGGAGAACGCGCGCACGGCCGTCTTCGCGAACCTGCGGCCGGCGAGCTCGCGGTGGACGTACGTCTCCCGGAGGAGCCGCACGTACTCCTCGCCCGCCGCGGCGCCGTCCCCGCGGCCCTTCGCGCGTAGATACGCCTGCGCGGCGAGGATCCCCGAACTGATGCCGAGGTTCATCCCCTTGATGACGGGGCCCGCGGCCCACATCTGGCCCGCGGCGTCGCCGCAGACCAGGAGCCGGTCCTTCGCAGGGTGCGTGAGGACGGCCTTCTTTCCGTCCGGGATGAGCTTCGCGCTGTACTCGATCTCGTCGTAATCGTCCCGGACGTAGTCGGCGACGACCGGGTGCGTGAGGAGCCGGTCGAGGAGCCGATGGGGCTCGACCTTCCGGTCCGCGAGCGAGTCCAAGTGGAACACGGTCCCGATCGACAACGTGTCCCGGTTCGTGTACACGAAGCCGCCCCCCCGGACGCCCTCGAACAGGTCGCCCGCGACGAGGTGCGCCGAGCCTTGGTCCGGCCCGATCCCGAATCGCTCCTCGATCTTTGCGGCGTCGAGCTTCACGACCGCCTTCACGCCCTGGAACCACTGTTCCGGCTCGAGCCAGCCGCGAAGGCCGGATTTCCGGGCGAGCTCCGACGTGGCGCCGTCCGCGGCGATCACGACGTCGGCGCGGATCGGGTCGAGCTCGTCCGTCTCGACGCCCACGATGCGGCCGTTCTCCAGGAGCGGGCCCCGCACCCGGACCTCGGAGAGGACGCCGCCGCCGGAGCGGCGGGCCTCGTGGTGGACGCGCTCCGCGAACCACCGGTCGAACTTCGCGCGGAGCACCGCGTAGCTCCATTTCGTGTTGTGCTCGTGCACCGGCGTGATGTCCAGCGTGCGGACGCGGTCGCCGTGGACCGCGTGCATCATGTAGCGGGAGATCGGGCGTTCGAGCGGCGCCTCCTTCTGGAACTCCGGAAGGAGGTAGTCGAGGTTGTACGGCGTGTCCGTCTGGCCGTAGAGGATCCCGCCCGTCACGTTCTTTGCGCCCGGGAACTTGCCCCGCTCGACGACCAGCGTCTGGACGCCGTTTCGCGCAAGTTCGTAGGCGGCGGCCGAACCCGCGGGGCCCGCGCCGACGACGACCGCTTCGTAGCGCTCCATCAGCGCCCACCCCCAGGGCCCTTCCTTCGTTCGAGCGCCTCGATCAGCCTCGGGAGGAGCTCGAACAGGTCTCCCTTCACGAAGACGTCGGAGAACTCTCGGATCGGCGCGGAGTCGTCGGTGTTGATCGCGACGATCTTCGCCGACTTGTCCATGCCCTTCTTGTGCTGGATCGCGCCCGAGATCCCGACCGCGACGTAGAGCTTCGGCTTCACCATCTGCCCGGTCTCGCCGATCTGGCGCGCCTCGCGCGTGAACTGGTCGACGCCGGCCTCGACGGGGTACTTCGCCGTGACGATGCCGCGGGAGATTCCGAGGTCGCCGCCGAGCACGTCCGCGAGGCGTTTTGCGAGCTTCAGGCCCTTCGTCGGATCGTCCGCGATGCCGCGGCCGGCCGCGACGACGACGTCGTAGCCGGTAAGGTCCGCCTCCTTCACGATCTTCTCGCGCTTTCCGATCTTCACCCGAAGGTCGGACGGACCGGGCTCGTACGCGAACGGGACGACGCGCCCGGTGCGCCGCGGGTCTTCCGGGAGCGGCGCAAACGAGCCGGGGATGATGGAGCAGGCCTGGGGCGACCACTCCTTCTCCATGTCGTCCAAGCAGAGGATCGTGGACCACTCGAAGCCGGAGAAGTCCGGGCGCTTCATGTGGAGGATCCGCGGGTACTTGCGCGGCTGCCCGCCCGTCTTGATCCGGTTCGTCATCTCGATGTCCTCGATCGCGAGGTGGTTGCAGTCGGATGCGAGGCCGGACGCAAGCTCGGCCAACACCGTCGCGGAGAGGTCGCGCCCGTTGTTCGTCGCGGGGAACAGGAAGTACCGCGGCTTGTCGTACGACTTGCCGTTCCCGGTCGAGGTCGCCATCGCCGAGACCGCGCGCGTGTACGGTTCGAGCCGGAAGTGCGCAAGCTCCGGGTGGTCCGCCGTGTAGACGACGTCCGCGCCGTGCGCGATCGCGGCCGTCGCGAGGCGGTCTCCGTCCTCGCCGAGGATGACCGCGACGACGAGCTCCTTCTCGTTGTAGTCGCGGTTGTACTTGTCCATGAGTCGGCGCGCCTCGCCGAGCATCTCGAGCGACACCCGCACGAACTCGCCGCCGACGGTCTCGCAGAAGACCCACATGTCGCGGTAGACGCCCACGCTACGCGCCTCCCGCGGAAAGCAGGATCTCGGCGAGCCGGTCGACGTCCTGCGACGAGCGGCCGTCCAAGACCGTCGCGGTGCGTTCCGAGGGCGGCGCCGGGATCGGCTCCACCTTCTTCACGACCGTCGGCGAACCGGGGAGCCCCAACTTCTTGATCTCCGTGGGGATGTCCGCGGCGGTCCAGACCTTCAGGGCCTCCTCGTACTTTTCGGCCCGCGCGGCCGATTCGCGGCGAAGGTCGAGCCCCACGAGCCGGTCCCGCGCGCGCCGGTACGTCGACGTGAAGCCGGGGTCGGTGACGACGAAGCAAGGAAGCGGCGCCTCGATCTCCTCGATCTCGTCGTACGCGACGCGGCGGGCGCGGAGGATCTTCCGGTCCGCGTCGAGCTCTTGGTGGATCACGTGCGTCACGATCGGGTACTTGAGCTTCCAGGCGGTCTGGGGGCCGGTCTGGCCGGTCTCGCCGTCCGCCGTCTTGAAGCCGGCGTAGATCACGTCGGCCTTGCGGATCTTGCGGATCGCGGCGGAGAGGGCCTCCGCGGTCGCGAGGGTGTCCGCGCCCGCGAACTTCACGTCCGAAAGGAGGTACAATTCGTCCGCGTAGACCGACATCGCCTCGCGGAGGATCGACTTGTAGTTCGGGGGGCCCATGCAGACGACACGGACCGTGCCGCCGTGCTTCACCTTCGCCTCGAGGGCCGCTTCGAGGGCGAACCGGTCGTTCGGGTTCATCACGGTCGGGGTGCCGCCGCGGTCCAAGGTGTTGTCTTCCTTGAACTTGACCTTCCCCTCGCGGAAATCGGGGACGCCCTTCGTGAGGACTATATAATCCATGGACCAGGCCCAATCGGCGGAAAACGATGGTCTTTCTTAAAGCTTCTGTATGAACAGCGTGGCTACTTCGGATAAAAGGTCCCGTTCACGGCGCGGACCCGGTCCGGCCAGTCGATGACGTTGAGGCAGGCGTGGTCCTGCTCGAACCGGAACAGGTCGCCCGGCCGCATCGCCGACGATTCGACGAGGATCAGCCGGTTCGTGCCGCCGTGCGCGACGAGGAGCACGCGGCCGCGGCCTTCGGCGGCCCGCGCGACCGCGGCAACGATGCGCGCGCGCGGAGTGTCCGGTTTTTTGTGTACGGCGAGTGGTCCCAGACGTGAAGACCGCGTGAGACGATGCCGACAGCCGAAACGGTGACAAGGAAGACGAAGAAGGATATCCCGACCGACGTCCTGGACGAGCT
>JBQTJL010000390.1:0-4237 GCA_052387135.1 Methanobacteriota archaeon
GCGCCCCGCTCGGCGAGGCCGTCCACGGAGAGCCGCGCGCGGCCGAACGGGAGGACCCGGACCGGGACGCGTTCCGTCATGTCGGGCGCGCCCGCGGTCGAGACGGTGACCCCGAGTTCGTACGTGCCGGGCGCGGTGCCGGCGCGCGGCGCGACCGGGATGCGGACCCGGGCCTCGCCGAACGCCGGGACGACGACGGTCTCGGGGCCCACGACCCAACCTTCGAGGCCGCCGCCGGTGACGACCGCGCGGACCGCGCCGTTGCCCCGGTTCGTAAGGACCGCGTCGAGGGCGCTCCCGGCGCCCGAGAGGGCCGCGGGTCCGAACCGGATGCCGAGGTCGCGCTCCGCGGCGACCACCACCTCGAACGTGTGGCTCGTCGCGCGGCCGAGGCCGGTGGATCGGGCGACAAGCGTCACCGGGTGCGGGCCCGCGGTCACGCCGGGCGGGACGCGGACCGTGAGCGCGACGGGCGTCGATTCTTCCGGGGCAAGGAGCGCTTCGGGCGGCTCGACCTCGACCGTCCATAGGGGTCCCGCCTCGGCCGAGAAGGCGACGCGGTCGACCGAGCGGTCGCGGTTCGTGACGCGCGCGGCAAGCAGCGCCGCGTCGCCGGCGGATCCGGGCACCGAGGACGCGACGGGCACGACGTCGAGGATGAAGCCGCGGACGAGGAGGCGCGCCGCGGCCCGGTTGTTCCCGACCGAGACCTCGGGGACGCGCGGCGGCGACTGGACGCGCGCCTCGATCGTGACGTTGCCCGGCGTCGCAATCCACGTCGCGACGACCGTGGTCTCGGCGCCGGGACCGAGGACCTTCACGGGCGCCTCCTTCAGCGGCAGCGAGCCCACGAGGATCTGGACCGAGGCGTCGGTCGCGTCGCGGAGCCCGAGGTTCCGGACCACGGCCTGCACCTTCACGAGTGTTCCGCCCTCGACCTCGGACACGGGCTCGCCCGCGGCGGAGAGCACGGAGACGTCGCCGGGAAGGATCGCGAGGTCGGCCTCGACGAGCCGCGTCACGGTGACCGTGCGCGACGCTTCGTTGTTCCCGCGGTCGAGGTCGGCGGCGCGGGCGTCCGGGTCGACGACCGCCCGGAGCACGGTCGGTCCGGCCGAGCCCGCGGGCAACGTCGCCTCGAACGTCACGGTCGCGTCGCGGCCCACCGCGAGCGCGGGGACCGTGGTCTCGCCGAGCACGACCGCGCCGTCGCCCGTCCCCGCGAAGAACCGGACGGGGACCGGCTTCGACGCGTTCGACCCGACGTTCGTGACGAGCGCCGAGACGAGCACCGGGACGCGCTCGGGGAACTCCGGGGGCGCCGCGAGCTCGACCGCCAGGTCGGCCCACGCGCGGGCGACGACGTCGACCGCAAGATCGACGCGGACGAGGTGGAGGGGGTTCGCGCGGGACCGGACGTCGATGGGGAGGAGCGCGGGGCCGGACGCAAGCTGCGGGTCGAGCGGGGCCGCGATCTCGACCGGGACCACGGCGGAGGCGCCGGGCTCGATGACGACCGACGGGACCGGGACTCGGACGAAGAGGCGCTCGGCCCCCTTCGCCTCGCGCGCGGCGTAGGCAAGATCGAAGTCTTCCGTGAACGTCCCGCGGTTCTCGACCCGGAGGTGGATCCGCTTTGCCGAGTTGTCCGGCACGGGCACGGCGCCGGGCGCCGTGACGAGGGCGGACGAGGAGGAGACCGAGACGTCGTCGACGAACCATCCCTGTCCCGGCGCGTTCACGGGCTCCCGCGTCCCCTCCCGCGTGCCGAGGCGGACCCGGAACTGGACCCGTTCGCCAAGGAGCGGGATCGGGTCGCCGGCTCGCGCGACCCCGCGGCCGGACTCGACGGCGTCCGTGGGGAACGTCTGGGAGGCGAGGTCGAAGACGGCGGAGCGCCAATCGTCCGAGAATCCGTCGAACGCGCTCCGGTCGCCGCCGGGGGCGGGGATCGGGTGGAGGTCGGCGAGGCTGAGGGGCCGCCCGGACGCGTCGACGCGGGCGGGCCGGTCCACGGTCGCGCCGCCGTAGCCGCGGTCCGGGACGAGGCGGATCCAGCCGTTCGTGAAGTTGTCGGAGCCCGCGAACCGGAAGCTCGACCGTAACGGATCCTCCGGAGCGTACCGGTCGACGATCCGGGCCTCGACGACCCCGCCGTCACCGACGGCGAAGCGGGGCCGGTGCGCAAACGAGAGCGAGGCGCCCGCGACGCCGGCGGTCTCGACGGGTCGCGGAGCCTCCAGCAGCGAGACGATCGGCGTCGCGACGTACGCGTCCGCGTGGCGGGGGTAGCTCGTGCCGTTGCGGAACGCCGCGGATTCGACGCCGCCCAACAAGCTTGCCTCCCCGCGGAACGCTTCGAGGGTCCGGTGCCACTCGCGTCCGGTCGCGCGGTTCGGGGGCGCGCCGGGCTCGCCCGCGTGCGCCGTCTCGGACGGCGGCGTCCGTGCCGCGGTCCAGCGGTCCGTCGTGGCGTTCGACTCCGCGTCCTCGACGAAGGCCGTGGGTACGGCCCCGACGGCGACCACCGCGCGGCGCGTCTCGTTCGTGGGGCCCGAAACCGAGAGGGTGAGCTCGTGGAGGCCGGTCTCCTTCGGAGCAAACGGGAACGTGACGGAGCCGCGTCCGCCGGGGACCAGCGTGAGGTTCGCTTCGCCGACGAGCGTCGCGGAAGCGGCCGTGGGCGCCTTCGCGTGGAGCCGCAGTTGCACGGATTCGGGGGTGGTGCCAAGGTCGGCGAGCACCGCCTCGACCGTGGTCGCGACACCCGCCGCGACGACGTTCGGGCGCGCCCCGAAGCGGTCGACCGCCACGCGGCGCTCTTCGACGGCTTGGATCGTGATCGTGCGGACGTCGTTCCCGAGGAACTCCTCGCGGCCGAGACCGGCGACCGGGGCGCCGGCCTCGAGGAGCCGAAGGGTCAGCGTGTGGTTCCCGCGCCCGGGCGGGACCCGGACGGTAAGCTCGAACGGGGCGCGGTCGGCGCCGACCGACCCCGCGGGCCGGAGCACGAACGACGGAAGCACCGTCGTCGATCCACCGAGGAGCGAGGCGGGCTCGCCCACGAGCTCGAGCGAATCGCGCGTCGAAAGGCCAAGGTTCGCGACCGTCCCCGTGATCGTGACGTTCGTCCCGGGCGCGGCGCGGAGCCGCGAGGGGCCGTCGACCCCGATGCCGAGGTTGAAGCGGTACGGCGTGCCGACGACGCCCACGGAGTCGACGCGGAGGTGGCCCTCGTCGACGCTGCCGTCGGTCCCGACGCGGACCCGAAGGTCGACCGGTCGGCCCGAAAGGACCTCGGCGTCGACGGAAAGGTCCGCGATCCACCATCCGGAGCGCGACGGGTCCGGCGGGCCGGGGCGGGCCCAGCCGCGGAACGCGACGCGGACGATCTCGCCCGAGTACGGCGACAGGTCGAACGCGGCGCGCTCGTAGGTCCCGGTCGAGTATCCGAATCCGAAGACCGTCGCGTGCTCGGAGCCCGCGAGCGGGCGGCCGTTCGCAAGCGAAAGGGACCGGAGCTCCTCCGCGCCGAAGGTGCGGAAAGGCACGCCGAGGTGATAGCCGCCGGCGCCGGTGGGCCGGCGCTGGTCGAGACGTCGGTTGTAGCCGGCGCAGGTCGTCGTGCCGTTTGCGTCCGGGCCCGAGCCGACGCGGCAGGGCGTGCCGGAGGGCAGGTCGAAGAGCTGCTCCCACGGGCCGAACGTGCCGGTCGCGGGGTCGAACACCGAGACCTCGACGATGCCGATCGACTGGTTCCCCATCGAGGCCGCGTCCCCGGTGTCGTTCGTCGCAAGGTCGACGCGGTGGAGGAAGGAGAGGCGGGCGCGGCCCGCGGCGGCGGAGAGGTCGATCGCGGGCGAGACGAGCCGCGCGTCGGTCTGGCCCCACGCGTCGGTGCCCCCCCACGCGGCGCCGTCGGAGCGCGCGAACCGCCAGACCCGCGTGCGTTCGCCGTCGATCTCGGTGTCCCTGAGGCGCCACGCGGGCGGGCCCGCAGAGGCGAGCGCGGTCGTCGCGGTGGCCCGGGCGTCGACGAGGGTCCATCCGGGTCCGGCGGACCATGCGGATCCGGCTTCCCCGGCCCCGGTGAGGTCGTCCGCGGTCCGGAGGCCGCCGGCGGGGTACAGCACGACCTCGGGCGCGCCGGGTCCGTCGATCGAGGGCCGCACGACGAGTTTTACGTCGTCGAGCATCCAGCCCCGCGCGGCCCCGGCGGTCCCGGCGGGCGCGTCGA
>JBQTJL010000391.1:0-2951 GCA_052387135.1 Methanobacteriota archaeon
CGCGGACGCGGCCCTCTGAACGGATGTCACCTCGACAAGAATTCACGGAAAACATTTAAGCAGCGCACGGCGTGTGCCCGCTCGGAGAGCTTCGGGAGGCTTCAGCCATGCACATCGTCCGATTCAAATCTGCCGTCCTTGCCGCCTTGATCCTTGCGCCCGCGATCCTCGTCGCGTTCCCCGCCGCGGCCGCCCCGGTGACCGGATCGACTACCCTCTACTTGCACTCCCTCACGGGGATTGGCAACCTGGACCGCCAATTCGTCGACGGAAGCTTCATGGACACCTCGTTCCCCGTCTTCACGGACCCGGCCATGTATTATTCCGTCCCGGTCGTCGGGTCGACGAACCCTTCGGAGAACAACCTCGCCTCCATATTCGTCGACGCGAGCTGGTACTGGAAACCGAGCGACGGGTTCGCGTTCACGGACGCGGACATCACGGTCACGTTCTGGGTCCGCCACACGATGGGCATCGTCTTCAACAACGGATGGAACGTCCGGGTCTATGCCGACACCGCGCTCGTGGCCGAGCGCCCGGGCGGCGGCACGTTCTTCCGGAACAGCACGGATGGCCTTGAAACGCAGTTCAACGTGACCTTCGAGGATGTGGACGCTACCGGCAGCGTGCTCATCCTTCAGATCAACCCGCTGTTCGTGAACAGCGACGCGGGCGACCTTCTTCTCTACGACGCCGTCGACTATGCATCGCGGGTCGACATCGACTCCGGCACGACCCCGCCCACCGACACGACGCCGCCCTCCGCCGTCACCGGGCTCGTCGCGTCCCGTATGGGCGGAGAATCGATCCTTCTTACCTGGAACAACAACACGACGGACAACGTCGGCGTCGCGGGCTTCCGCGTGATGCGCGGCCCCGACCCTGGAAACCTCTCGTTCGTCGGGAACGCCACGGGCAGCCACTCGATGTACCTCGACCGCGGCCTTTCCGCGAGCACGACGCACGTCTACTCGGTCGCGGCCTTCGACGCGGCCGGCAACTTCGGCGCCGCCGCCACGGGTTCGGCGACCACGGCGAATTCGACCCGGGCCCACACGGTCGTCGCCGTGATCGACACCGGGACGACGCCGTCCCACCGCGAATTCGCGGAGAACCAGTTCGTCGCATGGTGGGACTTCACCGACGAGAACGGACCCTTCGAGGCGCCGAACGGCTCGACGTGGGACACGCGCTCCGCGCCGTACGACAACAACGGCCACGGCACCACGACGACCGCCCGTGTGGGCGGCCGCGAGACCGGCGCGTTCCCCGGCGTCGCCCTGGCGATGGGCAAGGTCGGGGACGCCGGAGGCGGAATCATGAACCTCAACGAGGCGTACGACTGGGCCGTGAACACGGTCGGCGCCGACATCGTGAGCATCAGCATCGGCAGCATCATCCCGATCCCCGGCGGGTTCGACACGATGGTCGACCAGATCCGTGCGGCGCACGCAAAGGGCGTCACCACGGTGGTCTCGGCCGGGAACGGCTACGGCAACGCCTGCGTCGGCCCCGAGATGAGCTGGTCCGTCTCGTACGGCCACAGCCGCGACGCGATCGCCGTGGGATCCCTCTTTGGCGACGGGTCCGAGAGCGTGCTCCTTACGTGTTCCGCGTGGATGCCGGACGTCTCGGCCGAAGGAAACGACGTGCGCGGCGCCTGCCCGGCGTCGGACGACTGCTACGAACAGACGGGCGGGACGAGCTTTGCGGCGCCGTTCGTCGCGGGCGCGGGCGCGCGGTACCTGCGCGCGGCGCGCGACAACGGGTTCGACCTCGGCCCCCGGTATCTCCGCAGCGTGATCGAGTCCTGCGCGACAGACCAGGGCTGGACGTACACGCTCCAGGGCAACGGCATGGTCGACGCGGTCGCGATCCAGCGCGGCGTCGCGAACGCCTCCGCCGGCCTTACGTGCGGCCTCCTTGCGGGCGGCGTCGAGAACGAGGCGCCCCGCGACGTCTCGGAGCAGGTCTCGTACTTCTACGCGCAGGCGTTCACGTCGACGACCGCCGGCGTCCTCCAAGAGGTCGACGCGGCCTCGACCGCGCCCGGGACGCTCGGGGCGAGCACACCGGTCGCGATGGAGGTCGAGGTCTACGACCTCGGCACCCTCACGAAGGGCTCGACCGCGGTGATCGACGTCACGTGGGCTCTCGACGGCGTCTCCGACGTGGACGTGTACCTCATCCCGACGTACGCGCTCGGCGCGGGGCCGATCCGGCTCGGCGACCACTACGCAAAGAGCGCGAACAACGCGACGCTCACGGAATCGATCACGTTCACCGCCGCGTGGACGGAGTCGTTCAAGGTGGTCGTCGTGGGCTGGGCGCTCGCTGCCGACACGCCGATCACGGTGACCGGCGCGGGCGCGTTCGACTCGCAAGGAAGGTACGCCGGTCAGGCCGTCGTGTAGCCGGCGGAAAGGGCGGAAACGACGGAAATGGGGGCGGAGCGACCGACCGGACCCGAGCCGGGTCCGGGGCGCTGCGTCCTTCCTTTCCCGTCCCCTTTCACATTTCTCGTCGTGCAACCAATCTTTCCCGAAAAGATATAAAAGCCCTCCCGCGGGTGGCCGTCCAGCTTGGAAGGTGGAGTCATGCCGAAGGCTGCAAGGCTAGGTAGTGTCCAGTTTCTCGTTTCGATGCTCATCGCCCCGACCCTCCTTGGGATCGCGCCCACCGCGCTCGCGGTCGACCCCAACCACGACATCGTGGGCGTCGCCGTGCGCGTCGATGCCGCGAACCTGTATTTCGACGTCACGGTCGCGGGGACGGTGCAGCCCTCGGTCCGCGCCGCAAACGAGTTCCGCGTCTTCTTCTCGATCGTGTCGCCCACCACCGCCTCGGCCGGCGCGCCCGCCCGGAGCTACATGGTGAGCAACGGGTCCTCGAACGACGTCACCGGATGGTTCATCTTCAACGAGGTCGCGGGCTCGGGCGTCTTGGGCTCG
>JBQTJL010000392.1:0-3309 GCA_052387135.1 Methanobacteriota archaeon
TCCGTCGGGGCAGATCTTCGACGTCGACATCTGGTCGGAAGCCGACGGGGAATGGGGCGCGATCGCGACGTACCACCCCCGAGGGGGCCCGGGCGACCTGTACGAGCGCGTCTTGGATCTCCCGGTCGCGATCGAGGTCGTGCCAGGGTCGCCGGGCAAGTTCCGGTTCACGTTCGACCGCGGCGACCTCGGGCCGATCGACGCCGGCGACCTCCTGCGCGGCCTCGTGATCGAAGCCTACCGGTGGGACGATTCGCCCACGGACGTGCACGTCCCGCCGACCGACTTCGTCCACGCGCAGGTGAAGCCGCCGGGGATCGGCGGCGACCCCTCGGACTATACCTATGCGCCGCCCTACCGCATGCTCCATGCGACGGACCCCGCGCTCTTCGCTGGCCGCGGGATGTTCCTCGACGACGTGGGGGACGAGGAGCTTCCCCGCGAAGCGGTGCTCGGCGGGGCCGACCCGGCCGAGTTCGACATCACGTATCTTGCAGCGCGGACGACGCGGGCCGGCGAGTTCGAGCTTTCGATGGGGATCCGCGACCTCGGGACCCTCACGGTGCCGCCGCTCCACGAGGCCGTCTTCTACGCGTTCGGCGCGCGGACGGACGCCGGCGACACCATGATCGGGCTCTACAAGCGCAGGGACGACCCGGCCGGCGTCTTCCTTTGCGCGCCGGACGTCACGGTGCTCGCGGAGGATCCGACCGATCCGACGACCGCGATCTGGACGCCGATCTCGGGCCGCATTCGGCCCGCCGGAGGCGCGGGAATCATCACGGCGATCGTCCCGGTCGATTGCGTCGCAGGGGGCGCCGCCGACGGGATTACCCTGGAACGGCTCGAGGCCGCGACGTTCCTCGTGCGCAACCCCACGGGCGCCGACGGGCAAGGCGAACCGCGGCGCACGGATGCCGCCGCAGCCGACGGGCCTGTCGTCCTTGCCCTTGCGGAGCCTCTTGCCGCGACCTCGTCCCCTACCCTTGCCTCGGTCGTCCTTGCGAACCCGCGCGGATCCTTCGGTGCGGGAGCGCTCGCGCTTGTCGTCCTTGCGGGCGCCGTCGTCCTCTCCCAACGCCGCGGCGTGACGCTCGCCGCGAAAGAGCGGGAGGGCCGCGAGGCCTACCGTGCCGCCCTCGACCGCCCGGTCGTGGCCGGCGCCGTCGACGAGCCCGGCACGCGCTCCGTCCTCGCGTCGCTCCGTGCCAAGTACCGGATCTCGGACCGCGAGCATGCCGTGCTCCTCGCCGAGATCAAGGCCGCTCACGGGCTCGGTGCCTCGGGCATCGTCGTCGGAGGGGCGTTCCTCGGAAAGTATGTGATCCAGAGGGAGCTCGGGGAGGGCGGGTTCGCGCGGACGTTCCTTGCGAGGGACGAGAAGCTCGGGCGCGAGGTCGTGTTGAAGGTCGCGCGCTGGTCGAACCCCGAAGAGACGAAGCGGGCGCTCCGCGAGGCGCGCATCCTTGCGAAGCTCTCGCACCCGAACATCGTCACGGTCCACGACGCGGAGGAGGTCACGGGCGAGGTCGTCCTCGTCCTGGAGTACGTGCAGCAGGGTTCTCTGGCGGACCGGCTTGGGAAGGGGGCCCTTGCGCTTGCGCCTGCGCTTGCGCTTGCGCAGGACGTCCTCGCGGCGCTCGAAGAGGCGCACTCCCTAGGGATCGTGCATCGTGACGTGAAGCCCGGGAACATCCTCGTCACGAAGGAAGGCCGAGCGAAGCTCGCCGACTTCGGGATCGCGAGGCCTCCGAAAGGCGCCGGCACGGTCACGGGTCCCTCGATGACGGATTCGGGGTCCGGCACGCTCCGCTACATGGCGCCCGAGCAGGCACGAGGGCTTGCCGCCGACGAACGGAGCGACCTCTACTCGCTCGGCGTGGTTCTCTACGAGATGCTCACAGGGCGGTCCTATCTTCCGTTCGACGGGCTTGCCGAATTCGAGGCGCGGCGCGCCATCCTCGAGGAAGAGCCGGACCTGCCGATCCCCGGCGTCCCGTCGCAGGTGAACGTCGCGTTGCGGCGCGCGCTTGCGAAGGACCCGGCCGAGCGGCCGGCGGACGCGGCGGAGCTGCGGCGGCTCCTTGCGTCCTGAGGGCGCAAGCTCTAGCCTGCACCGCGTTCATCGCCCCTTCGCATCCGTGTCGGCAACTACCTGCCGCCGTTCATCGCCCCCGCGCCCGCTCAAGGCACGATGACCACGCACGTCCTTCGCGGGATCTTCGTGCTCTGCCTCGTGACCACCCAATTCCCGGGCGCTTCGGCCGCACCGCAGGACGACTGCGGGACGCTCTCGGACGCGCCGAACGATCCCGGCAGCGCCGCCGACGTGGGGACCTTCTGCACCGGCGCCCTCGTGCCCGAGGAGGGCGACCCGGCGGATTGGTTCCGCGTCGCGTCGATGCCGGGAAAGGGGATCCGCGTCCGGCTCGATTCGCCGACGGGCGGGTACCAGCTCCAAGTCTTCGACGACGTTCTCCAGGGGCGGTTCGACAGCTTCTGCTGCGGCGGCCCCGAAGGCGGCGGCCCCTGTTGCGGCGGCTGGCCCGGCACCCACGTCGAGGCGTACGTGGGCGAGATCGGTCCCGCGTACCGCATCGGCGTCTCCGCCTGCTGCCAGGGCGGCCCGTACTCCCTTTCCGTCGAGTACCTCGACCTCTACCAGCTCCGTATCGACTCGGTGACGATCACGAAACGCTACATCGAGACCGACCTCGGCGAGACGCCGGTCTCGACCCAGCGGACCGTCCGCGTCACGGTGACGAACCTCGGTCCGGGCGTCTCGTACGCGGCCGGCGTCGGCGCGTGGGCGAACCACGAGTTCGGCGGCCGCGACTTGGGCGGCATGGGTCTCGCCGCGCTCCCGGCCGGCAACTCCACGACGGTGGACATCCCGTGGGACACGACGGGGGAGGTCGGAGACGTCCGGATCCATGTCTGGGCGAACGGTGCGCTCCAGAACAATTCCAGGGGGGAGGCCCACGCTGAGAAGGAAACGTTCGTCCACGTGGGCAACGCAGGGACCGGGGCCGACCTGTTTTCCCACCACACGGGCCGGTGCGACGCGAACGGCTGCATCCACGCGAACACGGCATACGGGCACGGGGGCAAGGGTCTCTGGGTACACCAGAACAACCAGACGTCGAACACGTTCGCGCATGTCGGGACGCATCCGGGGAACGCGCACGTGTTCGCGGACCGCCACGCCCCGGACCAGAACCTGCGAGCGGACGTCGGCACGAGCGGGAACATTCAACTCTCCCTCTGCCCGACGAACGGGGACCCCTGCACGGTCGGGTAGGCCCTAGG
>JBQTJL010000393.1:0-1708 GCA_052387135.1 Methanobacteriota archaeon
AGCGCCGGAAGGTCTTGCCCATCCCATCTCCTCCATGACAGAACCGACCCCCCCGGAAAAAGGAACACCGGTTTGCACCGGGCAACGAGTCCCCGGGCTGCCTGCGGGATTACCCGGGCAGGCTGGCGCGGTCCAAAAGAAAAAGGGGACCGGGGCATGCGGCTCGACGTCTATTCGCTTGCGACGCCGAAGCCGGCGAAGCCGGGACGCCCTTGAGAACCCGGGAAAAATCGTCGCGCGCCGAACGGGGAAAAGCATGCCGGCGGCATCTAGAAAAACGGCCCCCGACAGAGAGCCTCCCGGGTCGGTGGTGGACGTTGGATGCAAAAGGGACGTTCAAGATCGCAGCGGCCACGGCCGCCGGTGGGGCCGTCGCAAGCGAGGTGGGCCGCGGGTTTGGATGGGTGATTCCCGGGACGAGGCTCCGTCGGATTCCGCGGGAGCCGGAGGCGGGCGGGCACGGGCACCGGCCGCCCTCCCGGTGGTGGGCGCTCCTATTTGTCGCGTTCCTTTTCGGGACGGCGGTGCCCGTCGTCGCGCTCACGATGTTCTCGCTCCCGACCGCTCTCGTCTCGATCTTCGAAGGCGGGACCGGGGCGTCCCGCTTCGCAGTCGACGCCTACGACGTCAAGGTCAAGGGGAGCGACAAGGTCGATGTCTCGCTCACGCTCCGCAACGCGGATGGCGCCCCGCACGCGGGGAATGCGACGGTGCAGCTCCTCGACGCCGCCGGGGCCGTGCTCACGGAGCAGACGAAGGCGGTCCCGTCGACCGCAGGCGGCGGATCGAGCGCCTTCGCGTACAACTTCCAGCAGCCGGGCCTCGCCTCCGCATACAACCGGAGCTTCCTCGTGGTCCAGGATTCGTCCTAGCGGGTGACTCCGACCTCGACCTTCATCGCTTCGAGATCGGAGAGCATCGCGGGCGGCTTGAACCCGTAGAGGGCGGGATCGAGGAGCCGGACGGAGACCCGAAGGACCGAGCCCGCGCCGAAGTCGGCGTCGGCTTCGACCAAGACGCCGCCGAGGACCTCGTAGGTCGCCTGTTCGTACCCGGGCGGCACGAGCTCGACGAAGCGGTGGAAATTGCCGCGGTCCCCGCGGAGGCGTCCGTCCTCGACCGAAAGCGGCGCCTTGAGGACCCGGCCGGTGGCGTAGCCGCGGAACGCGGCGTGGAGCGGGAAGGCGACCTCCTGCCGCAGCCGCTCGACGAGGAGCGATCGGAGGCAGGCCTTGTCCCGGATCCCGCTGCGCTGCGAGAGGTCCGTGAGGCCGTCGTTTGCGAGCGTGACCCAGTCGGCTTCCATGCGACAACTCACTGTTGTAGCCGGAAGGCTTAAAGATTGTCGATTTTATTCCGGGGGATACAAGGTCTTATCGTCAATTTTTCGCTTTATATCGACTGAACTGCGCGGGATTGTTTGACAAGAACCCTTATAACGAAACGGGTCGTCCTCGCGCGCATGCGCGCCGGGCTTCTCCTTGCCGTGTTGGTCGCGGGCCCGATCCTTTCCGGCTGCATCGGTTCGAGCGAGGACCCCCTGTCGCCGGAGGGGCTCGTCCCGGCGCGCCCGCTCGACCCCGCGGCGAGGTACGCGAACGTGCCGTTCGTGACGGAAGGGAAGTACAGCCGGACGCTCGAGACCGGGCCGTTCTCGATCCTTCCGCCGGAAGTCGTGGACGTGGTCGGCTTCGAGTCGACGCCGGTA
>JBQTJL010000394.1:0-6658 GCA_052387135.1 Methanobacteriota archaeon
GTCGCCGGGGCCGGCGCCGTCGAGGAAGAGGCGCATGCGCGCGTCCACGCGAGGGCTAGAGCGGCAAGCCTCTTTAAACTCGTGGCCGATGACGGGCCCGTGCCCCTCGTCTACAAGGGAGAGTGCATGGACTGCGGCGGCTGCCTCGGCGTCTGCCCGCACCGCGCGCTCGAACTCTTCGCTGGCGAGATCTCGGTGAACGCGCGCTGCACCGAGTGCGACCTTTGTGTCCCGGTGTGTCCGACGGGCGTGTTCGTTTCCCTCCGGACGGAAATGAGGGGAGATGGACGGAGATGGCGGAAATGAATGCCGCCGATCGACGGGCTCGTCTCATTTCCGTTCATTTCCGATCATCTCCATCATCTCCGTCGTTGTCCGACATCGGCGAACGCGCCGCCATCGCCCTCTTTACCCGCGGGTTCCCGCGGGGCGCAAACGTGCTCGGCTTCTCCGACGATTGCGCGGCGGTACCCGTAGGCCGCCGGTTCCTCGTCGCGACGACGGATTCGATCGCCGCCTCGACGCATCTTCCCCCGCAGGCGACGCCGGAGGACGCGGGCTGGATGGTCGCCGCGGTGAACTTGAGCGACCTTGCGGCAAAAGGCGCGACCCCGGCCGGGTTCCTGTTGGCCCTCGGGCTCCCGCGGAACGTCCCGGTCGCCTTCCTCGAAGGGGTCCGGCGCGGCGTCCGGTCGGCGCTCAGCCGGTACGGATGCGCGCTCTGGGGCGGCGACATGAAGGAGCACCGCGAGTTCACGGCGACCGGGACGGCCCTCGGCTGGGTCGAACGCGCTCGCCTCGTGCGGCGCGCGGGGGCGCGCCCCGGCGACGTGGTCGTCGTCACGGGCCGGCTCGGGGGCGCATCGGCGGCGCTCGAGGCGCTCGCCCGCGGCGCTCCCCGGTCGCACGGGCTCCCGCTGCTTCGCCCCGCGCCGCGGATCGCCGAGGGCCGGCTCCTTGCGGGGGGCGGCGCGACCGCGATGACCGACCTCTCCGACGGGCTCTCCGTGGGCCTCACGCAGATCGCCCGCGAGTCCGGGGTCGGGATCGACGTCGAGGGCGATGATATCCCCCGGCACCCGGCGGCCGGACGCAGCCCCGACGTGGCAAAGCGCGCCCGCTGGGTCCTCCACGGTGGAGGCGACTACGAGCTCCTCGCGACGATTCCCCGCTCGCGGCTCCCCGCCGCACGCCGAGATTTTGCGCGCCGGTCCGTGGCGCCCCTTACCGCGATCGGGCGCGTTCGGGAGGGTCGCGGGGTGCGACTTCGCCGGGACGGCCGTCTCTCCCCGGTCTCGCCCGCGGGTTTTGAGCATTTCGCCGTAAGGAAACGCTAAATACTCCCGGTAAGCATGGCGGGGCGGACCTGGTGGAGGATATGAACCGGGATACGGTCATCGGAATCGCGGGGGCGGCCATCCTGGTCGCGGCAATGGCAGCGGTCTTCTACTACGAGGGCACGAACGCGCCGACGGGCCTCGGAGGCGACGGCGAGATCGTCACGAGCTCGGTCACGGTGGGCGACCTCTCGGGCTCGCTCGGCGAGGGCGAGACCGCGAACGAGGCCGTGAACGTGAGCCAGCACAACCTCACGAAGGTCGAGTTCGTCCTCACGTGGTCGGACGACGACAACACGGACGCCGACTCGTTCACGCTCCGCGTCACGTCGCCCGGCGGCGTCTCGAGGGAGGCAAGCGGCGACAGCGGCACGGTCACGGTCACCTTCGACGGCGTGAACCCGACCCCGAACGGCACCGCCGTGCACGGGATGGAAGGCCTCGGCGAGTGGCAGGTCGAGGTCACCCTCGACTCCGCCGGCGACGGTCCCGCGGGCGCGCCGATCCAGCCGATCGCGGACGACGGGAACGCCTGGAGCCTCGAGGCGAAGGGCACCGCGTACGAAACGCGGGCGGCGTGACGAGCTCCGCGCCACTACGAGAGGCGTTTCGGCTCCGTGCCGCGCCACGGCGAAAGCTCGCTTTCGAGCGCGTGCTTTGCGAAATCCGCGAGAAGCCCCTGCGCCTTTCCATGGACGAGGAACCCCGTGGGCGCGAACGAGCCGTCGGTCGGGAGGTCGATCCCGATCCGTTCCTCTCCGCGCTGGAGCATCCAGCCGCTCTGCCCGAACGTGTCCTCGAGCCGGACGACCTCGGATTCGCCGTCGTCGCAGAAGGACACGAGCAGCGCGTCGACCTCCTCGGGCTCCACCTCGCGGCCGTCCGCCTCGCGCGGGAACAGGAAGACCGCGTCGCCCGGCTTCGGCACCAGGGGCCCGCCGCGGTGGAACGGATCGAAACCGAACACGTGGGGCGGAATGGGCCCGCGGCCAGTAACCTTTTTGGTCCGTATTCCGTTGGAGCGCCATGCACGCGGAACTCGACTCGAAGGCCCTCCTTTCGGACCTCGAATCCCGGCTGGACCGCCTCCGGTCGCCGAGGCCGGCCGAGGTGTACGAGGTCGCCGTGGGGTTCCTTCGGGAACGGGTCCCGCACTACAACTGGGTCGGTGTCTACGTCGTCGAAGGGAAGGAGCTCGTGCTCGCG
The DNA here is from genome assembly GCA_052387135.1 of Methanobacteriota archaeon. GTDB lineage: Archaea > Thermoplasmatota > SW-10-69-26 > JACQPN01 > JBQTJL01 > JBQTJL01. The sequence continues at coordinate 2,544 of JBQTJL010000394.1, forward strand.
GCCTGGGTGGGCAAGCACGCGACCGAGCACGTCCGGATCCCGATCGGGGCCGGCATCTGCGGCCTTGCCGCGCGGACCGGGAGCACCGTGAACGTCCCCGACGTCGCCAAGGACGACCGGTACCTTTCCTGCTTTGCCGACACGAAGTCCGAGCTCGTGGTCCCGATCTGGTGGGACGGCGACGTGGTCGGCGAGATCGACATCGACTCGGACACTCTCGGGTCCTTCACGAAGTGGGACGAGGAGTTCGTCGAGGACGTGGCGGAGCTACTCGCGGACTACGTCTAGGGCCCGCGGCGGGGCGCCGACGAGGCCGGCAAGGAGGCCCGCAGCGCCGGAAAGGAACACCGCGCCGCCCAGCGCATGGGGGCTCCACCAGACCTCGCTCGTCGCGGCAAGCGCCGCAAAATAGAGCGAAAAAAGGACCACGGGCACCGCCGCCGCGAACACCCACATCCGGGCCGGCCGAGCGGGTTCGGGACGGATCGCGACGAGGAGCGCGTCCGCGGCGAGGCCCCCCGCGACGGCGACGGGGAACACGAAGTGCTGGTCGCGCATGAACGCCAGGAGGGCGGCGTTCGTAGAAAGTAGGAGCGCGATGCTCCCCGCGGGAAGGCGCCAGCGCGACGCGAGCGCGACGACGAGGCCCATGAGGAGGAACGTCTGCAGGATGATGCCGCCGATGCCGGTCATCTCGGCAAGGTCGATCGCGGAGATGCCGCCCGGCATCCCGGGGATCACGGGGTCCGGCCGGGGAAGCGGGATCAGCGCGACCTCGGGGCGGTTCCCGGCGTCCGCCCACGGCCGCGAGAACGGATGGAAGAGCTGGGTGAAGAACGTGAGGATCGAAAGGGTGAACGCGGCCGAAAGGATGGCCGGCGCGATCTCCGGGAGCGTCGGCTTCGTTCCCGGCCGGGCCCATGCGGCGCGGAGCGGGCCCGAAAGGACGAGGGCCATCCCGGTCGCCAGCACGAGGTGCGGCGGCGAGAACAGCGCCTCGACGCTCATCTCGATCCCGAACACGGCGTGCCACGCCATGTCCACGAGGCCGCCCGCTGCGAAGATCCCGGCGCCCACGAGGGACCAGCCGTACCCCCGCGGCGACGCCGCGCTCCCCGAGGCGCCGCGCCGTCGCCCGTCCACCGCGCCCCAGACGAGCCCCGCGAGCACGGCTCCGAAGCCCGCGTAGAAGACCGCGTGCCACGGCGTAAAAAACGTCTCGATGTCGGCCCGGTGGTTGTGGGCCCACCCGTCGAGGTAGAGACCGAAGAGGAACCAGCCGGAAAGCGCCGTCATGAGAAGGTCGTACCGTGCCACGGGAGCACCAAAGGCCGGGGGCTTTGAAGCGGTTTTTCCTTGCCGTTCGTAAAGAAGAGGGACATCGCCACGGCTCTGGGTAAAAGCCTTTATAATAGGCGCCCAACATCGGCCCATGATGCGGGACCTCATCGAGGGGGAACTCACGGGTCCCTCGGTCTTCAAGGACCCATCGAAGCTCGATTTCTCCTATCTTCCCGAGGATCTCCCGGGACGCGAGGAGGAGACGAAGGCGCTCGCCCGCCACTTCCGCCCGTTCGCGGATCAGGGCCTCCCGCAGAACGCGCTCGTCTCCGGCCGCGTCGGGACCGGGAAGACGGCGGTCTCGCGGCGCTTCGCGACCGACTTCAAGCGGTTCGTCGACGCCTCCGGGACCGGCCGCCTCGAATGGGTCCATGTGAACTGCCGGCGCCGTTCGACCGAGGCCTCCGCCCTCCTCGAGATCCTCCGCCACTTCGACGAGGGGTTCCCCGACCGTGGCTTCTCGACCGCGGAGATGCTGGACTCGCTCCGGAAGCTCCTTGCAAAGCGCGAGGCGCGCCTCCTTGCGATCCTCGACGAGGTCGACGTGCTCCTCAAGCGCTCCGGCCCCGACCTCGTCTACCATCTCACGCGGTTCAACGAGGAGGAGGCCGCGCCGCGGCAGACCGTCTCCCTGATCCTCGTCTCGCTCGAGGACGTGCGCCTGCTCCTCGACGCCTCCGCCCGGTCGACGTTCAAGCGGTCGAACACGTTCGACTTCCGCCCGTACGACGCGGCCGCGCTCCGCAAGATCGTGGCGCAACGCGTCGAGCTCGCCTTCCACCGGGGCGCCGTGCCGGCCGATGTGCAGGACCTGATCGCCGACATCGCGGCGGAATCCGGCGACGCGCGGCGCGCGATCGAGCTCCTTCAACTTGCGGGCACGAAGGCGGACGCGGACGGCGTCCGGACCGTGCGGCCCGAATACGTGCGGGGCGCGAAGGGCACGATCCATCCGTTCGTCACCGAGTCGAAGCTCGCGGACCTCTCGCGGAACCACCGGCTCGTGCTCCTCGCCGCCGCGCGTTCCCTCGCGAAGGGGCAGGCGTACGCGACGACGGGCGAGGTCGAGAAGCGGTACGCGCTCGTCTGCGAGGAGTTCGGCGAGCGCCCCCGCGCGCACACGATGTTCTGGACGTACCTCCAGGACCTCGCCCGGCAGGGCCTCCTTTCGACCCGGGTCTCCGGCGAAGGGAACGTCGGGAACACGACGCACATCTCCCTCCATGACGTCCCCGCGAAGGTCCTCGAGGACAGGCTCGTCGACCTCCTCTCCTAGCGACCTAGGCCAGAATTTCCTCGTATCGGACGGCGCGGTCGCGCAGCTCATCGAAGGCGCCGGCCTGTCGCCCGGCGAGCGCGTGCTCGACGTGGGCGCCGGCGAGGGCGCGATCACGCGCGCGGCCGCGGACGCCGTGGGTCGCCGGGGGCGCGTCTTCGCGGTCGAGTTCGACCCGAAGCTCGCGGACGCCGTCCGGACCCTGCGTCTGCCGAACGTCGAAGTGATCGAAGGCGACGCCCTCACGCTCCCGCTTCCCCGCGTCGACGCGGTCGTCGCGAACCCGCCGTTTCGCGTCGCGGCCCCGATCCTGCTGCGGCTCGTCGACGCGCGGATCCCGCGGATCCTCCTCGTCGTGCCCCGCGAGCTTTCGGACCGGCTCACGGCCCGCGTCGGGTCCGAGCGCTACGGCCGGCTCACGGTCCGCGTGCGGATGTTCGCGGACGTCGCACGGCTCTTCTCGGTGCCGCGCTCGGCCTTCCACCCGCGCCCGGACGTGCCCTGCGCCGTCGTCCGGCTCCTTCCCAAGGCCGTGCCCGCCGGGCCTCCCAAGGACCTCCTGGAGAGACTGCTCGCGGCGGCATGGGATAGCAAGCACCGGACGCTCCGCCACGGCCTCGCGCCGCTTGCGGCCGAGCTGCGGGTCTCGTCGGGGTCGATCACGGCGATCCTTCGCGAGCGCGGTTGGGAAGGAATGCGGGCGAACGAGATCGCGCCGATGGATTACTACGGACTCGGGGAAGCGCTGGCAGAGGTGGTCAAAGGAGGGGCCGCCGGATCCGCCGGTGGCCGGGCAGCCAGTTCTGGACGCGGCCGTTCCTGACGACCCCCGAACCGACGACGAGGCCGTCGTGCTCGAGATATACCGGACCCTCGGGTGCGTCCCCACCGTGGAGCGCGAGTCCCTCCAACCAGGACCCAAGGTCGCCGTCGGAGAGCCACACCCTTGTCGCTTCTTGCCCATCCCCTCCTTGCTCTTTGCCCCTTGCCCCGGCATATCGCATCGCCGCGTCGACCGAAAGCCGGAAGCCGGCCTCGTCCTCCTTGCCGAGGCAGAACCCGATCCGGAACGCGTACGGCGTCATCGCGTCGAGGACCGACGGGCCCGCGGCTCCGAAGAGCCGCCTCGCGGTCCGGAACATCCGGAGCGGGCCGAGGTCGGCCGCCCAGCGCCCTTCGATCCGGTGCCGGGCGGCCTCGCCGTCGTCGAGGGGGACGCCGGACCCGGGATCCGGCGCGGGGGGAGCGCGGCCGGCGCGCGGCGGCGGCGCGTCCTCGGGTTTGCGGACCTTCGCGACGAAGAAGGCCTCGGTCCCGTGCTCGGTCGGCGCGATCCGACGGGGCCGTTCGACGGGCTCGGCGTCCGCGCGCGCGGCAAAGAACGCGTCGATCACCTCTTCGTTCTCGCGCGGGTCGAGGCTGCACGTCGAGTAGACCAAGATGCCGCCGGGCCGGAGCTGCCGGTAGCCGTTCGCAAGGAGCCGCCGCTGGAGGGGGG
>JBQTJL010000395.1:0-2388 GCA_052387135.1 Methanobacteriota archaeon
AAACCCCCGCCCCCCGGGGCGGGGGGCCCGGGGGGTCGAGGCGATCCGTTCAGGGTAGGAGGCCGTTTACGTCCTCGAGACCGCCGAGGTCTCCGGCGCCGAGATCGTCGGGTCCGCGGCCGAGGCCGGGGACATCGTCGGCGTCGTCGCAGCATCCGCGGCGGCTCTCGTCCTCTTCGACGTGGCCCTTCACGCGGAAGTGGCCCTCGATGAGGGACGCGACCTTCGTCTTCTCGAAGGCCCAGCTGTAACCGCAGTGCTGCTCGAACTTCTCCTTCTGGAAGTCGAACTTCTTGCGGAAGTCCTTGCCGAACTCGAAGTCGACCTCGCGGTGCTTGTCGAACCACTCGCAGCACACATCCGGGCAGCAGCGGTCGTGCACCGGCGGCGCCGGGCAGCACGGCGTCTCGTTCCGCGGCGGGGGCGGAGGAGGCGTCGGCGGGCACGGGCACCGCGTCTCGTTCTTCGGGGGCGGAGGCGGGGGCGGGGGCGGGCACGGGCACTTCGTCTCGTTCCGCGTCTCGTTCTGCGGAGGCGGAGGCGGAGGTGCCGGGCAGCAGGGCTGCTGGCAACAGCCGGATTCCCTCGAGCTCTCGTTCTCGTAGTGGAACCGGTCGCGCCGCGCGAACTCCTTCGAGAAGCTCTTCTCGGAGTGCTCGGATTCGCAGCAACCCGACTGCGTCTCTTCCTCGTGGTAGCTTGTCTTCGCCCACGTGTTCGAGTCGTAGTCGACGCTCGAGCGTTCGTATTCTCGCTCACAACAGCCGTCGTCGTCCGACAGCCAGTCTCCGTCTGGCACGCTCCAATCCGAGAACCCGAAGGCGCTCGCGGGAGCGGCAACCACAAGGAGTGCCGCGAGGGCCGCATACAGGCCCACGCGACAACGGTTGGCGCTAGGGGGCGTCACGGCATCACCTCGGCCCTAACCCGGGGACGCGGGGGGATATCCTCTATGGCCGCGAACGTGAATCGTTCGTCGCTATCCGTGAAACGAGCCCTTGGACGGGCGCCGGGAGCCGCCTACCGCGCGCGCCCCGTCGTGAGCGCGCCGCCGGAGGACTTCTTGCCTTTGAGCTCCTCGGCGACTTCGTGGGCCACGCGCTTCCCGGAAAGCAGCATCGCGCCGTACGTCGGGCCCATGCGGGGGAGCCCGAACGCGGTCGCGATCGCCATGCCGCAGGCGTAGAGCCCGTCGTGGATCCGGCCCGTGTGCTCGACGATCGCGTCCTCGGACTTCTCGATCCACATCGAGCCGTGGGCCGGGTTGTCGTGGCCCGCGAACGTGTTGAACGCGCCGGCGTCGACGGAGGACCGGATCCCGAGGCGCTGGTACCCGGGGATCTGGATGTAGCCGCGCTCGTGGGCCTTCGTGATGACCTCGGCCTGGTGCCCGGTCGCGTCGATCACGACCTTCGACTCGATCGCGATCGGGTCGACACAGGTGAGCTCGCGCGGCATCGCGTGGATCGGCGTCCAGTTCATGACGATCCCCGAGATGCGGTTCCCTTCGCGGACGACGACGTCCTGGAACTCCGTCATGTTCTGGAACTTCGCGCCCGCGTCGCAGGTCGCCTTGATGAGCGCGCTCGTGATGTGGGGGCCGTCCGCGACGTACAGGCCCTTCACGTACTCGTAGCTCGGGACGTGGAGCTCGTCGAAGACCTTGTTCGCGGGCGCGCGGGCGGTGAGCTTGTTGAAGAGGAAGCCGCCGAGCCAGAACCCGCCGCCAAGGTAGTTGTTCCGCTCGACGATGAGGGTCTTGAAGCCCATCCCGGCGAGCTCGCGGCCCGCCATGAGGCCCGAGGGCCCGGAGCCGACGATGATCACGTCGGACTCGATGTAGTCGTTGAACTGCTTCGCGAACCCTTCCACGATCGCGCGCGTCACATCCTTCTCGGACGTCGGGCTGAAGACCGCCATGCTCTCGTACCTCGGAGCGCCGGATACGGGCGGTCGGTTATAAGCGTATCCTCCATACCGAGCGCCAGGGCTAGGGCTCGGGCTAGCGCGAGGTGAGGGCTCGGGCGCGGGCGAGGGAGGGCGAGGGGCCGGGGAGATGGGGGCACGGGCGAAGGCGGGGGCTGGGGGCGCGCGATCAGCGGGTCCCGCCCCTTCAGGCACGTCGCCCGTCCCGCCACCGCCACCGCGCGCGTCGGCGCATGCGCTAGCCCGCATCGCTGCAGGCAAGCGGCGTCCGCACCGTCGGGGTGCGGATCGCAGACGCCGTACGCGCGCCCGGCAGGGACGCGGGGTCGCTGCTGATGAATCCTGCAGTGGGGGAGCGCGCCGAAAGTCGTCGTTCTCGTCCGTACAGCGTCCGAGCGTGAAACGCCGACGACGAAGGCCGAGCGACGCCCGCAGGCCCGGGCGCGAGCGGATTTTGCCCGC
>JBQTJL010000396.1:0-2192 GCA_052387135.1 Methanobacteriota archaeon
CCGAACTCCTTCTGGAGGCCGTCGGTCGCTCGGAACACGCCGCCGTTTACGCCGACGTCCTCGCCGAGGACGACGACGCGCTTGTCGAGCTTCATCTCGGTCTTCAGCGCGTCGTTCACCGCTTGGACCACCGTGAGCTGCGCCATCCTAGAGTCCCTCCTCGAATTCCCGGATCTGTTCCTCAAGGTGCCACGGGACGTCCGCGAAGACGTCCTCGACGATCGAGCGAAGGGGCGGCTCCGGCGCCTGGCCTTCCGCGGACTCGACCGCCTTCTGGATCGCGGCCTTCGCGTCCTCCTTCGCCGTTTCGATGCCGCTGGCCGCGACCACGCCGCGCGCGACGAGGTACTTCTCGAACCGTACGAGGGGGTCCTTGAGGCGCCACGCCTCGAGGTCCGCCTTCGGCACGTACCGCGTGGGGTCGTCGGACGACGAATGCGGGCCCATCCGGTACGTGACGGCCTCGATGAGCGTCGGGCCCTTGCCGGCCCGCGCGTGGTCGACCGCCTCCTTCGCCTTCGCGTAGACCGCGAGGACGTCGTTCCCGTCGACGCGGACGCCGGGGAAGCCGTACGCTTCCGCCTTCTGCGCGAAGGTCGGCGAGGCGGTCTGGTGCTTCAACGGCACCGAGATCGCCCATTGGTTGTTCTGGCAGAGGAACACGACCGGGGCCTTCCAGACGCCCGCGAAGTTCATCCCGACGTGGAAGTCGCCTTCCGAGGTCGAGCCGTCGCCGAACGAGACCATCGCGACCTTCTTGTGGCCAAGGTACCGCGCGGCGTACGCCATCCCGACCGCCTGCGGGATCTGCGTCGAGAGCGGCGACGAGACCGAGAGGAGACCGAGGTGCTTGTACGAGAAGTGGTTCGGCATCTGGCGCCCCTTCGTGGGGTCGCCCGCGTTCCCGAAGAGCTGCGCCACGAGGTCCGAAAGGGGCGCGCCCCGCAGGAGGAACAGGCCGAGGTCCCGGTAGTGCGGGCAATAGAGGTCCTCGCGCTCGAGGGCGTAGCCGGCGCCGATGTGGGCCGCCTCCTGCCCTTCGCTCCCGATATAGAACCCGATGCGGCCCTGTCGCTGCAGGCTCATGCCGCGCTCGTTCATCGAACGCGTGAGCACCATCGTCCGGTGGATCTCGAGCAGCTCGTCGTCCGAGAGCTTCGGTTCCTTCGCCTTGTCGTAGGTCCCGTCCGGGGCGACCACTTGGTAGAGCTCGTACGACATGTCACGCCACCTCGGCGACCGCGCCGTCGCGGCCGGCTCGGATGAGATGCTTCACGAAGAACTCCCCGGCGCGGTAGGAGGAGCGCACGAGAGGTCCGGATGCGACGAACTTGAAGCCGAGGCCTTCACCGATCCTCCGATACGACTCGAAGGCCTCGGGCGGGACGTAGGCGCGGACCTCGAGGTGCCAGTCGGAGGGACGAAGGTACTGGCCGAGCGTGAGGATGTCGCAGCCGACCTCCCGAAGGTCGCGCATCGCCTGCACGACCTCGGCTTCGGTCTCGCCGAGGCCGAGCATCAGGCTCGACTTCGTGACCATGGACGGATCCATCTCCTTCACGAGCCGGAGGACGTCGAGGGACTGGCGATAGGTCGCCCGGCGGTCGCGGACGGTCGGCGTGAGGCGCGGGACGGTCTCGACGTTGTGCGCATAGACGTCGGGCCGCGCCTCGACCACGGTCCGGATGCATCCGGGGTCGCCCCGGAAATCGGGGACGAGGACCTCGACCAACGTGTCGGGGTTGAGTTCCCGCATCTTGCGGATCGTTGCCGCGATGTGGCCGGCGCCTTGGTCGGGAAGGTCGTCCCGGTCGACGCTCGTGAAGACGACGTACTCGAGGCCGAGCTCGCGGATCGCGACGGAGACGTGGAGCGGCTCGAACGGGTCGACGACGCCGCCGGGGTTCCCAGTCTGGACCGCGCAGAACCGGCAGCCCCGTGTGCAGGTGTCGCCAAGGAGCATGATCGTCGCGGTGCCGGACCCCCAGCACTCTCCGACGTTCGGACAGCGGGCCTCTTCGCAGACCGTGTGCAGGTCGAGGCCTCGAAGGAGGGACTTGATGCGGGAGTAGTTCTCGCCGGAGGGCATCCTGACCTTGAGCCAGTCCGGCTTCCGCTCGAGGCCCAGTATATGGCGAACGGAGGACTCCTCTTAAATAGTTGCGGGCAGCGCCTGACGGCGCGCGGGCAGC
>JBQTJL010000397.1:0-4138 GCA_052387135.1 Methanobacteriota archaeon
CTCGGCACGATCGGACACGTCGTCGGAATGACGCTTGCCCCCGAGGCGACGCTCGTGCGCGAGCGCGCCGTCTGCTACGCGTCGCTCTGCGTCGTCGCGAACTGGGGATCCGGGATGGCCGGCCCGCTGTCCGCCGAAGCGATGCGGGCCTCCTCGAAGGCGCTCGAAGGCGCCGTCTTTGGGGCGATCGAGTCCGCGATCGCCGCGATCCCGGAAAGGAAGGACTGTCGGTGCGGCCGCGCGCTCGAAGGCGCCTCCTTATAACCGCGCGCCGCCGGCTTGGGATAGGCGGCTTCGCCAATCTTTTATACGAAGGGGCGTTTAGAAGCCCGTTCTGGCCATGTACATCGTCGTCGGCTGCGGCTCCGTTGGCTTTGCGACCGCAAAGCTCCTCCTCGACCGCGGAAAGGAGGTCCTGATCCTCGATCGGGACAAGAAGCGGGTGCAGGACCTGCGGGACGCGGAGTTCCAGGCGATCGCCGCAGATTCGTCGGACCTTCCGCGCTACAAGGACGAGTTCGAGCGCGCAAGCGGGGTCCTCCTTCTTGCGCCGGACGTCGACGCAAACCTCGCCGCCCTGAAATTCCTCAAATCCGAGATCCCGCGCGTCTTCGTGCTCGCCCGCGCGCCGGACCCGGTCGCGGCGGAGGCGTTGGAGCAGGGCGGCGCCGACCACACGCTGCTTCCGGCGGAGGTCCTCTCGCGGAGCATCCTCCGCTTGATCCAGGACTACGAGGCGCACCGGGCCGGGGACGAGCTCACCGAGATCATCAAGGGCGCGCGTTCGATCGGGATCTTCCTCCAGTCGAACCCCGACCCCGATGCCTTGGCGTCCGGCCTCGCGCTTACGCGGATCTGCCGCGAGCTCGGCGTCCCCGCGACGACGTACTACGGCGGAGCCATCGGGCACCAGGAGAACCGGGCGTTCGTGAACCTCCTCGACCTCGAGCTCGTCCAGGTGGGGAAGAAGGACGACGTGATGGACCTCGTGCAGCGGCACGACAAGATCGCGCTCATCGAGTGCTCGATCCCCGGGAAGAACAACGTGCTCCCCCGGAACGTGATCCCGAACATCGTCTTCGACCACCATCAGGTCGCGGAGGAGGACGTCGTCGCGGATTTCGCCGACGTGCGTCCGGCCCTCGGCGCCACGTCGACGATCCTCACGAAGTACGTCCAGCAGTTGGGGATCCCGGTCGACGCGATGCTCGCGGTGGCCCTCCTCTACGGGATCCGGACGGACACGCGCACGTTCACGCGCGGCGTCACGGCGGAGGACATGGCGGCCGCGACGTTCCTTTCGGCGTACGCGGACATGGAGCTCCTGGAAAAGATCGAGTCGCCCCCGATGTCGTCGGAGACGTTGGACGTCCTCGGACGCGCGATCCGGAACCGCGAGGTCTACGGTTCGTTCCTCGTCTCCTGCGTCGAGTTCATCAACGACCGCGACATCCTTCCGCAGGCCGCGGACTTCCTCTTGAACCTCGAAGGGGTCTCGACCGTTCTCGTCTTCGGCATCGTCGAGGACACGATCCACATGAGCGCCCGGAGCCGCGACGTCCGCGTGAACCTCGGCGAGGCCTTGGAGAAGGCGTTCGGGAAGCAACAGGCGGGCGGGCACGCGACGATGGCGGGCGGCCAGATCAAGCTCGGCATCTTCGGGAACATCGAGCACCCGGACGCGCTCGTGCAGCTTGCGCGGGACGCGGTCCGGCGCCAGTTCTTCCAGGCCTTGGGGATCGAGGAGAAGCGGAAGGCGTGATCGTCGACCTTCCGGGGATCACGCTCGTCGGGACCGCGCACGTCGGCAAGGAGAGCGTCGAACTCGTCCGTTCGACGATCCAGGCGCGGCGCCCCGTCGCGGTCGCGGTCGAGCTCGACGACGCCCGGTACCGGGCGCTCACGGACCGCCGCCGGTTCGAAGAGACCCCCTTGGTCGAGGTGATCCGGTCCGGAAAGGCCCCGATGCTCCTTGCCCAGGCGTTCCTTGCAAGCTACCAGCGCCGGCTCGGCGAAGAGGCGGGCAGCGCGCCGGGGATGGAGATGGTCGCCGCGATCGAGGAGGCGCGCACGATCGGCGCGGACGTGGTCCTTGCGGACCGCGACCTCGGCGTGACGCTCCGGCGCGCGTGGGCGCGGATGGGGGTCGTCGAAAAGACGAGGCTCTTCTGGGAGTCCACGAAGGCGGTGATGGGCGCCGAGGAGCAGGCGGTCGCGTCGGTGAAGGAGCTCCTCAAGGAGGACGTCCTGTCGAGCATGATGAAGGACCTTGCCCGCATCGCGCCGCGGGGGTCCGAGGTCCTCATCTCCGAGCGGGACGCGTACCTTGCCCGGAACATCCTTTCGGCGGCCGAGAAGGGCCCGGTCGTCGCGGTCGTCGGCGCGGGCCACATCGAGGGGATCCGGCGTCACCTCGAACGCCCGGCCGAGGTCCCGGACACGGCGCCCTTCGAGGTCGTCCCGAGGTCGCGGTTCCCGGTCGGCGCGGTCCTCGGGTGGGGCCTCGTCCTCGTGATCCTCGGCGTGCTCGCCTATCTTGGGTACGAAGGCTATGTGAGCGGCGACTTCGACCGGCTCCGGGCCGCCCTGGGGACCTACGTCGTCGCGACGGGGGGGCTTGCCGCGCTGGGGTGCCTTGCCGCGCTCGGGCATCCGCTTTCGATCCTTACGGCGTTCGTCGCGGCCCCGATCACCGTGATCCATCCCGCGCTTGCCGCGGGCTGGTTCTCGGGGTACGTCGAGGCGGTCGTCCGGAAGCCCACGGTGAAGGACTTCGAGTCGCTCGCCCGCGTCGAACGGCTCGCCGATTTCTACCGGAACCAGGTCCTCCGGATCCTCCTCGTGACGGCGCTCACGAACATCGGCGCGATGGTCGGCGCGTACGTCGCGGCCGGGGCGCTCTTGGGCGAACTTCTCTAATCCGTTCCAGAGATTTTATATCGGGCGGCTTTTGTGCGGGAGTGTTGCCCCCGGACCCGCCGCCCCGCGATCCCCGGACGCCCCCTGCGGCGCCGCCCCCGCGCGTCGTCCGGGCTGTGCCGCCGCCGCGGGCCCCCGTTCCCGTGTCCCGTTCGCCGCCCGCCGCGTATCCGCCGCCTCCGCCGGAGTGGGAAGAGTACCCGATCGAGCACAAGGTGTCCGGCACCGAGCTCGTGCACCTTGCAGCGGCCGCGGTCGCGCTCTCCCTCGCGTTCAGCTTTCCGCTCGCCGAGACCTGCTTCGTGCAATGCAGCCCGACCGGCGTCGATTGGGCGCGCTATCGGGCGGCCGTGCCGTGGAGCTTCCTCATCGTCGTCCTCGGTTTCGTCCTCCACGAGCTTGCGCACAAGGTCCTCGCGCAGCGGTACCGCATGTGGGCCGAGTTCCGCTCCTCGATCACCGGGCTTGCGGTCGCGATCGGGGCCTCCTTCTCGCTGGGGATCGTGTTCGCGGCGCCGGGCGCGGTCTACATCGTGGGCGACGCGCGTCGCGACCAGAGCGGCAAGATCAGCGCAGTGGGGCCGCTCACGAACCTCGTGATCGGGTTCGCGTTCCTTGCGGCCTCCGCCGTCTGGACGATCGAGGCCCCCGCGATCGGCCGGGGCGACGTCCTCGAGGAGGTCGCGTACGTGAACGCGTTCCTCTCCGCCTTCAACCTCGTGCCGGTGCGGCCGCTCGACGGCTCGAAGATCGTGCGATGGAGCGTCGTCACCTGGCTACTCCTCGTGGCCGCGACCGTGGCGCTGTTCGTGGGCTACCTGTACGGCCTCGACGCCTTCGTGTAGGACGGCCGCGGCAAGGCCCGCCGCAAGGAGCAGGGCCCCGATTGCGGCCGGCACCGAGAAGGATTCGTGAAGAAGCAGCGCGCCGAGCGCCGTGCCGACGGCCACCTCGACGAGGAGCACGATCGCCGACGTCGTCGCCCGGATCGCGGAGAGCGCCCACATCCAGGTTCCGTAGGCGATGAGGGTGCAGACGACGACCAAGTACAGGATGGCGGCCGCCTTCGAGGGCTCGGTCGCGATTGCCTGCGCCGCCCCGGCCTTCCAGAGGAGGATCGGCGAAAGCAGGATCCCGGTCTGGATCACGAAGGCCCCGAGGACCTCGGTCGTAGGTAGGCCCCGCAGCGCGTCCTTCACGAGGACGACGTAGGCCGCGC
>JBQTJL010000398.1:0-4416 GCA_052387135.1 Methanobacteriota archaeon
GCAGACGGTTCCGAGACCGCTACGACCGTCGCACCCGGGGCGCCGCTCGTCCTCAACTGGGAGTTCGAGCCCGCGGACATCGTCGTCCCGGCGGGCTCGCGGCTCGTCCTCGGGCTGGGCCAGGCCACCTCCGGCGATGGCGACGGGTTCGGCGTCACGTTCTCCGTTCCGACGAGCCCGGCGCCGGTCGTCGTGAAGACCGGCGGGGAGGCGAGCACGCTCACCATCCGGACGTTCGAGCGCGGGCCGGAGGCGTTCTTCGAGACGCCGGGGTGAGGCTCCTTTTTATAGACGCGCGTCATCTGGAGGGGCCGGGCTCTGCCTCGGGATCGAGGGGACCGCCCACACGCTCGGCGTCGGCGTGGTCGACGACGCGGCGAACGTCCTTGCAAACGAGATCCGGGCCGTCCGGACGGAGTCGGGGGGCATCCACCCGCGGGAGGCGGCGAACCACCATGCGGACGTGGCTCCGGAGGCGATCCAGGCGGCGCTCGCCGCCGCGAAGGTCTCGCCGCGCGAGATCGACCTCGTCGCGTTCTCGCAAGGGCCCGGGCTCGGGCCGTGTCTTCGCACGGCGGCGACGGCCGCCCGGGCGTTCGCGCTTGCCGCGCGACGGCCCATCGTGGGGGTGAACCACTGCGTCGCGCATCTGGAGATCGGCCGCGCGCTCACCCCCGCGAAGGACCCCGTGATGATGTACGTCTCCGGCGGGAACACGCAGATCATCGCATACACGGAAGGCAAGTACCGGGTGTTCGGCGAGACGCTCGACATCGGCATCGGGAACATGCTCGACAAGTTCGCGCGCCACCTCGGCTTGGGCTTTCCCGGCGGCCCCGAGATCGAGAAGCTCGCGGCCGCCTCGAGCGACCGCTTTCTCCCCTTGCCGTACACGGCGAAGGGGATGGACATCGCGTTCTCGGGCCTCCTTACGACCGCGACCGGGCTCTCGGCCCGCGAACCGGTGCCGGACGTCTGCTTCTCGCTCCAGGAGACCGCCTTCGCGATGGTGAACGAGGTCACCGAGCGCGCGCTCGCCCACACCGAGAAGGACGACGTGCTTCTCGCGGGCGGCGTCGCGCGGAACGCGCGGCTCCAGGAGATGACGCGGAGGATGGCCGAGGACCGCGGCGCGAAATCGTTCGTGCCTCGGAAGGACGTGCTGATCGACAACGGCGCGATGATCGCGTGGACGGGACTCCTCATGCACCGCGACGGGGGCATCCGGATGACGCTCGAGGACACGCGGATCGACCAACGGTACCGGACGGACGACGTGGACGTGACGTGGCGGGCGGAAGGAGGAAGGCAGAAGGCGGACGGGACTGGTAGAAGGCAGAAGGCGGACGGGACTGGCGTGCCAGAACCGTCTACCTTCCACCTTCCACCTTCCACCTTCCGTTTCGAAGGCGCCGAAGCCGTCGTCGAAAGCGGCACGTTCCTCTCGAAGCCGTCGATCGCGAAGCGACGCGTCCCGAAGCGGTATCGCCGCGCGGAGCTCGACCAGAGCCTCCGTGGCGCCCGCGCGCGTCTCGAAGCGCGGATCCTCGCCCGGGCGAAGGCGGCCGGCGTCCGCGTCCCCGTGGTCTACGACGTCCACGAGGCCTCCGCCACGCTATCGATGGAACGCATCCACGGCCCGCGGCTGAAGGAAGTGTTGGAGTCGGCGTCGCCCCGCCGCCGGACGGCCTTGTCGCATCGGGTCGGCGAGGGTGTCGCGCGGCTCCATGCAGCGCACATCGTCCACGGGGACCTTACGACGTCGAACATGCTGGTCGAAGGGGTAGAAGGTAGAAGGCAGAAGGCGGACGGGACTCGCGCGCCAGAACCGTCCACCTTCCACCTTCCGCCTTCCGCCCCGCGGATCTGCTTCATCGACTTCGGCCTGGGGCACGTGACCGAGGAGGTCGAACCGAAGGCGGTCGACCTCCACGTCCTCAAGGAGGCGCTCGAAGCGACCCACGCGCGGCACCCGAAGGTGTTCGGGCACATGCTCGCCGCGTACAAGCGGGCGGGGGGAGCCCCCGAGGTCCTCGCTACGCTGCGGAAGGTCGAGGCGCGGGGACGCTACCGGGCGGTAATGAGTTGATGGATGAACGCTTCGCTGATGAACGGGCGCTATCGCGCCCTGATGAACGCGGCCTTCGGCCGCTGAAACGGCGCCACCCGTTTCATCAGCGAGCGCCGAAGGCGCGAGCGTTCATCAGGCGCCGAAGGCGCCGTTCATCAGGCGGCGCAACCGCCGTTCATCAGCCCGCAGCCGTTCATCGGGGTGACGTCCGTTGAAGCTCCGCTTCGTCACCGGGAATCCCGGCAAGGCGCACGAGGCCGCGCTCGCGCTCGCGCCGCACGGGCTCGAGGTCGTGCACGAGCGTGCATCGGTCCGGGAGATCCAGGCGGACACGCTGGAAGAGGTCGCGCGCGCCAAGGCGGAGGCGCTCGTGGACCGCGTCGCGGCGCCGTTCTTCGTCGAGGACGCGGGCCTGTTCGTCGACGGGCTCGGCGGCTTTCCCGGCGTGTACTCGGCCTACATCTACCGGACGCTGGATTGCGACGGGATCCTTCGCCTTCTCGGCGCGCGACCGGACCGGGACGCGAGGTTCGTGGCCGTGATCGGGTACGTCGGAACGGGCGACGAGGAACGAGGTACGGGGAAGGCGTCCGAACACCGGCCCCCAGACCTTCCTCATACCCCGTCCCCCATGCCCCGTACCCGGCTTTTCCGTGGCGAATGCCGCGGGACCATCACGGAAAAGCCGCGTGGCACGCACGGTTTCGGGTTCGACCCGATCTTCGTTCCGGATGGCCTCGACCGGACGTTCGCGGAACTCACGGACAAGGAGAAGGTCGACGTGTCGCACCGGGCGCTTGCGCTCCGCGCGTTCGCGGAACAGGCCGGAATTCGCCGGGAATGAAACGGAAACCGGAACGCCGGTCCGTCGCGAAGGATGACCCGCACGAATCGTCTGGCGGAGTCTGTGCATCGGGGGCGATGGCGCCGCTGATCCCGGGGCCGGAACGCCCCTGGCCCTATTGCAGAACGGTGAAGGACGGCGAGCCGGAAGTGGAATCCTGTCGCGAGGGTTCCCATGAAACAGACAATCGGTACGCGCATGCCTTCCAAGCGAGCCCGCGACCTCGCCCTCGGTGCGCTCCTCTTGGCGCTCGCCGTCCTCGGCCCCATGGTGGGCTACGCCGGCGTGAACGTCGTGTGGCCCGCCTCGACGATCACGGCCGACGTCGACGAGAACCCGCCCATCGATTTCCTCGTCGGCGCGGACCACACGACGGCGCAGAACCTCGGGTTCGCCGGGGCCTTCACCGCGACGAACAACGCGGCCTCCTTCACGCTCACGGTGAACGGTCTCTCCGGCGGAAACGTGACGGTCGACAACATCACGTACGTCAACAAGGAATCGGCCATCACCTCGTACAAGATCCAGATCGCGACGGCACTCGGCGCCGGGATCAACCCGACCTCGTTCAAGGTCCGCCTCTACACGGGCTCCGCGCCGACCTCGGATGGAAGTGCCGGCGTCTGCGCCGTTCTCGACCTCGAGGCGGCCGCGAACACGGAATCCAGCGCCGCCTGCACGGCGACCAACGTCGCGATCCAGGTCGTATACGAGCTCCCCGCGGGCCAGACCACGCAGTCGGACTCCGTGAGCATCCGGCCATCGAGCATCGTCGTCGCGTGAAGGGAGCGGCCGTGGCGCCGACCCTTGGCAGGCGCGACGCGCTCGAAGAGCGCCGGCGGCAGCTCGTGGCGGAACGCGACCGGACTTCGGCCGAGGTCCGGAGCCGGGCGAAGCGGCGGGTCTTCGTCCTCGTCGCCGTGCTCGTCGCCTCCACCGTCGTCTCGCCGCTGCTTCGCCGGGCGCAGCCGGCGACGACGTACGCGGTCGCCTCCGGCAGCATGGAACCCGTCCTCCCGAAGGGGGCCCTCGTGTTCATCGACCGGAGGGCCCCGGCGGTCGGCGACGTCGTCGTCTACTGGAGCCCGTTCGGGGACTACCAGGTCCACCGCGTCGTCGCCGAGGAAGTGATCGGGGACCGCCTCTACTACACGACGAAGGGGGACGCGAACGGCGCATCGGACTCGTTCAAGGTGCCCGCGGACGCGGTCGTCGGAGTGGTCGAGCGCCACGTCGCCTACGCCGGCTACCCGTGGACGCTTTCGCCCTCCGCGAGGGGGATCGGGTTCGCGGCGGCACTCGCGCTCTACATCGCGATCACGGCCTGGGACGCCCGCCCCGTGCTCCGGGGCCGCGAAAGGTACGCGGCGGCCGTGCTTCTCGTCGCCCTGCTCGTGGCACCCGCGGCCGGCGCGACGGTCCAGAGCGGGTATCCGTCCTCGGTCGTGTCGGCGGACGTCGCGACGACGCCGCTTCCGATGGCGGCGGGCACCATGGGCTC
>JBQTJL010000399.1:0-29393 GCA_052387135.1 Methanobacteriota archaeon
GCTCTTTTCCTTGCGCGAAAGGATGCCGACGCTCATCGGGCGGCGGGTCGACGTGTTGAAGATGTTCGCGAAGTTCAACGCGTCCTCGCCGACGATGTAGACGTGCTGGTTCTTCCGGATGAAGAGCACGTCGGACCGCTCGAGCATGCGCTCGGCGACGTCCGAGTATTCGATCTCGACGAACGTGTTCCGCTGCTGCGAGAAGCGGATCCGGTCGTCGTTCTTCCTGGCACACGTGATGTTCATGGTTCCGACGTCCAACCCTTTCGCCATCGGGCAACACCCCACGGCCGCTCTGTCGCGGCCGCTAGATGAAGGTTTGCCGTCGAGCGGTTTCTCCCAGAATTCTCGAATCTTGCGTCCGCTCGGTAAAAAAGCGCCGGTCCCCCGACCCGCGGAGGAGCCCCTCTGTCGGCTCGGGGTATTGAGGGTTTCGCCGAGGTGAGCGCGGGCGCCTCTATAGTATAAGAAGGCCGCTCAGTTGAGGGCGCCGGACGCGCGCATGTGCCGGTCTAGCACGGCCCGCCACCAGTCGGCGCGGTCGGAGACCTCGCGGGCGACCGGCATGTGGAGGTCGTGCACGTAGTACGCGATCTCCCACCCTTCGCGCCGCTCGGTCTCGGCCGTGACCTGGACCTGGCCCACGAGGGTCTGCCGCCCCGCGGGCGACTTCGAGTAGATGCGGAGCACGGAGAGCCGCGTTCGGCCCTCCATGCGGATCGCAGGCGCCGGTTCCCGGTCGGCGCAGAGCCCGTGTTGGCACGCGTCGATCGACGGCAGCGAGTCGACGACCTCGCGGAGAGGCGCCTCGTCGAGGACCGTCCGCAGGTGCTCTTCACGGATGGGGTGTTGCACACTCCCATGGTCGACGGCAGCTTATAAGCCGGTTGTTGCACGTCTCTTCCCCAAGCGTGTCGCGTTCCTTCGCACTCGAATAAGAACTAGGCAGAACCTTTATCGGTGACACGTGGCTTTTCTAGCCAACAGCGATTTCGGGGCGCCGAGGGCTTCTCGGATGCCCGGAGGCTCGGGAGGGAACACCGATCCGTCGAACGTCCACGCTCGGGGTCGCCATCCTCATAGGGACCACGTTGCTCGCCGTGGTGCCCGGCGCCGTCGCCGATGAAGTGGATCCCGAGGGGCTCGTTCCGTACGTGAACCAGGGCCGCGACGCCCTCGAGTGCGAGATCGTCGTCTTGGGGACCGATCCCATCGATGTCTGGGTGCGGCCCGAGTGCTTCACGCCGCCGGACTGGAACCGCGTCGAAGAACCGGACGAAGGCGGGGGCGGAGGCGACGGCGACGGCGAAGGCGACAGTGAAGGCGACGGCGAAGGACGCGCCGAGGAGAGTCCTGAATCGGGGGAGCCGCCGTGAAGGCGATGCTCGTGCTCCTCGTCGGCCTCGTGCTGGCGCCGGCTGCGCTCGCCGCGGCGTCGCCGCTCTCCGGCGAACTGGCATGGGACGAGGCCGTGGCGCTCGGTGAATCCTCCGTCGAAGGCCCCTTCTGGTTCGTCCAACTTCCGATGGCGCCCGAGACACCGCTCGGGCCGGAAGCGTTCCTCACCATCGAAGGCCACGAGGTCGTGGTCCGCGAAGAATGGCGCGAGTACTCGGGGACCCCGGTCGGACTCGTCGAGAACCCGTCCTCCGGCCTCCGCTCGAGCGAGACCCGTCTCGCGGGGGCGCGTGTATCGCTGTCGGATCTTCGCCGCGAGGCCCAGTGGCTCCTCGTCGCGGACGGCGCGGCGGACACCGTGGCCCTCGAAGCCGTCTCGGACGCCGCTCGGCTCCGGGGCCTTCGGGAGGCGCGGGCGTCCCTTTGGCCGAGCCTCCCCGGCTTCTCGCCGCCGGAGGGACTCCAGCGCGAAGCGTCGCGGAGCGGCCCGGCGCTCGGCGCGACCGTCGGCGACCTCTACGAGAGCCTTCTCGTCTCTGGCGACTTCACGATCCACCTCTGGGACATCGACCTTTCCGCGGATGGCGCGACCTACCGGTCGGGGATGATCCGCACCGAGGGCCCGGGCGCGACCGGCGCGACGCCGAACGGCCTCGCCTACGACGCCCGCGCGCAGCTCCTCACGATCGAGGTCCGCGGGGGCGGCCGCCTCGTCGCCGCCTTCCCCGGCCGCGTCCTCGAAGCGCAGGGTCCGGGGGACGGCGTCTCGGGGACGGTCTCGGGATCGGTCGACCTCGCCGGCGCCACGGGCCGCCTCGATTGGGGCGGTGCCGAGCGCCTCCTTGCCGACACCGACCTCCGCTTCGCGGGCGACGTCGCGTTCCGGCTCGCGGCTTCGGAGGACGGGCGCGTCGCCTCCTCGTGGTCGGGCGAAGCCCGCGAGCTCGTCGCCGCTTCCGACCCCATCGGGGCCGCGGGCTCGGTCCCGGTCGCGGCCTCCGGTCGCGGCACAGTCCCCCTGTTCGCTCTCGGGCTCGTCCTCGCGGGCGGCTTCGGCACGGCCTTCATCGTGGCAAAGCGCCGCGCGGCGCGCCGCCTTCCCGTGGATCCCGCGCGCCTCGAGGCGTCCCTCCGGTCCGGCGACTACGAGTCCGCGAACCGGACCGCGGACGCCGCGATCGAGGCCGGCGAACCCGGCGACGTCCTCGTCGCAAAGGCGATCGCCCTCTTGAAGCTCGGCCGCGCCGCCGAGGTCATCGAGTCCCTATCGCCCGTGTACGACGCCTCGCACGAATCGGCCCCCGTGATGGCGTACCTCTTGAGCCTCGCGCACGCCGCGCGCGGCGACCGCGAGGCCGCGATCGAGTGGGCGCGGGACGCCGTGGCGCTCTACCCCGGCTTCCGGGCCGAGCTCCGCGAGCACCCGGGGTTTTCCGCGATCCGCGCGGACCCGCGCGTTCGACGGCTCCTTCGCGAGCCCGGGGAGGGACCCGCCTATGCGTGACCTTCTCGACCTTCCGACGCGCCGTCGCATCCTCGACGTGATCCGCGACAAGCCCGGGATCAAGATCACGGACCTCTGCCGCGAGACGGGCTCCGGATGGGGGACCGTGAAGTACCACCTGCATCTCCTCGAGAAGGCCGGCCTCGTGCTGTCGCGCCCGACGGCGAGGGACCGCCTCCTCTTTGCATCCGACTTCCCGGAAGAATCCCTCCCGGTGACCGAGGTCCTGCGGCAAGGCCGCGCCGAAAAACTCGCGATCGAGATCCTCCGCGAGCCCGGAGTCGTCCAGAAGGACCTTTGCGAGCGGGTCCAGATGACGCGGAAGATCATCCGGCGCTACATCGACCTTCTCGAGAGCGCAGGGCTCGTCTCGGTCGAGCGGGAGGCGCGGTTCCAGCGGCACTATCCCGGTCCGAGGCTCGTCGAGCACCTTGCGCCGAAGCCGTCGGCCCCGTCCGTCCCGGAGGAGCCGAAGGACGAGCGCGAGGACGGATCCGCGGCCGGATGAGGGGCAGCGGCGTTCGCGGTTCGAACCGGTTGCAAGGGACCTTATGGCGCCGTCCACGAACGACGGCACCGGGTCTAGCATGAACGGTTCTCCAACGGTGAGACGGACCGCCCTGTTGTCGATCGCGATGGTGCTCGGGACGACGGTCCTCGCCTCGGGCCTTGCCGCGGCGGCGATGACGCGGTCGGGCGAATCCTACAACTGCCAATACGGGAGCGACTACCACCGCCGCTACAACTGCGGCGGCTACTACACGTCCGAATGTTACTACTACTACGAGAACGGCCAGTGGTACCGGTACTGCCGGTACACGTACCACCCGTCGAACGCTTCGACCGGAGGCCTAAACCCGCTCGCGGACGCGCCCGAGGAAGTCGTCGAGGTCGTCGAGACGGCCGTTCACGCGCCCGTGTGACGGGCGAGCGCCTCCTCGTACGCGCGTCTCGCCTCGTCGCCGAAGCAGACGAACGTGACCTCGATCGGGATGTCGTGTCCCGCACACCAGCCCGAGACCTCGCGGACCGCGATCGTCGCCGCGCGCTCGACCGGAAACCGGTACGCTCCGGTGGCGATCGATGGGAACGCCATCGTCTGCACGTCGTGACGCTTCCCCAACGAGAGGCAAGAACGGTAGCAGGAGGCAAGGAGGACGTCCTCGCCGCGTGCCCCGCCGGTCCACACCGGCCCCACGGTGTGGATCACGTGGCGCGCGGCGAGGCCGTATGCTCCCGTGATCCGCGCCTCGCCGGTCGGGCACCGCACGCCGGGTACCAGCTCCGGGAGCGACCGGCACTCCGCGAGAAGCCCCGGGCCCGCCGCACGGTGGATCGCCCCGTCGACCCCACCTCCTCCGGAGAGCGCCTCGTTTGCGGCGTTCACGATCGCATCGACCCGCATCGTCGTGATGTCGCCCTTCGTGACCCGGATCCGGCCCGTCGGGTGCCGCGCGTGCTCCGCCACGTACGGAACAGGGCATCCGGGGCCAAGGCTCCTTCGCCCGCCGACGGAGCGTTTGCCGCGTTTCCCAAACCGAATATCGTCCCGCACGCGAACCGTCCTTTGCGGCGCGTGCCGCCTTGGGAGACATACCATGGAACGCAAGGTACGGAAAGGCCGGGCGACGGTCGTCGCCCTCGGCTTGATCGCGATCGCTTTCTTGGTGGTGGCGGACACCGCCGCGGCGAAGTGGTACTACTCGGGCGGCGGTCGGTACCGATGCGACGAGCGAGGATACTGCGAGCACCTCGAGTGTTATTCCTGGCGCTCGAACGGCCGCAACTACCACTACTGCCGGTGGGAGCACAGCGGCAACGACCCCTGTGGCGGCTACAACGCGAACGTCCAGTCGCCGGTCCCGAAGGACGCGGTCGCGATCCCGTTCGACCCGAGCCTCGGCTCCGAGGTCCTCATCGAGACCCCGATCGATGCGGGCGTGCCGGCGGTCGACCAGGAAGTCCCGGTCGGCTGATCGCCGTCGGGCCCTCCTCGGGGCGCGTCCGGCGCCCCGTTCCTTTTTCTTCTCCTCCCGCATACGGGGCTCGATGCCGCCGATGGCGCGCCGCGACGCGACCGGGATCATCCTCGCCGGAGGCCAAGGGACCCGGATGGGCGCCTACAAGCCGCTCGTGCCGTTCCTCGGGTTCCCGCTTGTGTCCCGCGCGCTCACCCTGATGGGGCAGATCTGCGACGACGTCGTCGTCACGATGGGGCCTTCGAACGTGAACCGCGGGCCGCTCGAGGCGCTCTCGCGGAACGCGCTCTTCGTGAACGACCCCGGCTCCGGCCCCGTCGGCGCGATCTTCGCCGGCGCGCGGCTGGCGCGAACGACGTGGCTCTACGTCGCCCCGTGCGACACGCCGCTCATCACCCGCGAGCTCTATGGCAACCTCCGGAAGCTCGCGGAGGGCCACGACGCGGCCGTGCCGAGGCTCGGCGGCAGGGCCGTGCCGGTGATCGGGACGTACAAACGCGAGACGGTGATGAAGGTCGCGAGCACGAATCTCTCGAAGGGCCGGCGCTCCGCGCAGGAGCTCCTCGCCGAGCTCCAGGTGGCGTACCTCGAAGGTGAGGCCCTGACGAAGATGCCGTTCGGCGACGCCTGCGTCCGGGACGTCGATACGCAGGAGGAGGTCGACGCGCTCGCCTCCGAGGTCCGGAAGAAGTCCGACGAGGAGCGCGCGAAGCGGGAGGCCGAGGCGAGGGCCGAGGCGGTCCGGAAGTACAAGGAGAAGGCGGGGAAGACTTAGCGGCGTTCGACCGCCCGTATCCTCGCCCGCACGTCCTTGTAGACCGGGATGTGCGCAAGCGGAGACCGCGTATGGGGGTCGACGAGCACGTTCCCTTCCGGCCAGTGCACTTGGAGACTTCCGGGCGCGACCTCGGCCTCGAACACCCTGCCCGAAAGGGCGCCCCATTCGTTCTCCAAGACGGCTGCATCGCCGGAGGCGAGCCCCAGTCGCGCAAGGTCCGCCCGGGAGGTGAGGATCGCGTCCCTTGGCATCGCGTTGATGGGGTCCTTCTCCTCCTGCACCATGCTGTTGAACTGCTTCCCGCGCCTCGTCACGACCCGGAATGTAGCAAGAGGAACGTCCCGCGGCCGCGCCGTAGGGACCGTAAAGCGTGCGCGACCGCTCGGGGTCGGGAAGCGCCATCCGGCGCAAAGGTGCGGTCCCCCGTATTGGAACGACTCGCCCTTCTCGGAAAGACGCTGGATGCCGTCGTAGAACGGGACGACCCGCGCGATCTCGTCGCGGATCTCCGCGGTCCCGGGCCAGCCGAACGCCGACGCCCGGTCGGGTCGGACGAGCCGGAGTAGGTCCGCGAGCACGCGCCATTCGGGCCGCGCCTCGTCGATGCGCGGGCCGGGGATCTCGGGACTCAAGATCACGCGGCGCTCGGTGCTGGTCTCGGTCCCGCCGCCCGGCATCTCGTATCGCGTCGTCGCGGGCAGGAGCAGCACGGCCTCGCCGGGCGGGACGAGCATCTGGCTCGAGAGCACGATGTCCATGTGGACCCGGAGCGGGATCTTCGCGAGCGCCTCTTCGACGCGCGCCGGGCCCGGGAGGACCTCGTGGAAGTTGCCGCCCGAGGCGAACAGCACGTCGACTTCGTGCCTCAGCGCGGCATCGATCATTTCAGGCGTCGTTATTCCCGGTTCCGAAGGGACCGGGAAGCCCCAGACCCGCGAGAGCGCGTCGGCGCTCTCGCGGGTCACGGCCCCACCGCCCGGCAGGGCGGTGGCGTAGCAGCCCATCTCGGCGCCGCCCTGCACGCCCGAGTGTCCGCGGATCGGCATCACGCCGCAGCCGTCCCGGCCGACGAACCCCTTCGTGAGCGCGAGGTTCACGATCGCGGCGACGTTCTCCTCGCCCGATTCGTGCTGGGTGATCCCCATCCCCCAGACGAAGACCGCCTTCTCGGCTTCCCCGACCATCTGGGCGAAATCCTGCATCTCCCTCCTTCCGAGGCCGGACTCTCGTTCCAAGGTCTCCCACGGAAGGCCCTCGATGTGGCCCTTCAGTCCGTCCCACCCGTCGGTGTGATCCCGGAGGAATGCGACGTCGACGAAGTTCCGATGGATCATCGCCTTCAGCGTGCCGTTTGCGAACGCGATGTCGCCGCCCGGCCGCACGAGGAAGAACCGGTCCGCCATCTTCGTGCCGAAGAGCGCGCTCTCGAGGTCGGACGGGACCCAGTACTTCTCCATCGCGGGCTCGCGGTACGGGTTCACGACGGCGACCTTCGTCCCCGCCTTCCGCGCATGATAGAGGTACTTCATCATCACCGGCTGGTTGTTCGCGACGTTTGCGCCGATGAAGGCGACGAGGTCGGTCCCGATGAGGTCACGGTAGGAGCAGGTCGTCGCCGCGACGCCGAGCGCCTTCTTCAGGGCGAACGTCGACGGCGAGTGGCAGATGCGGGCCGCGTTGTCGACGTTGTTCGTGCCGAGCGCCCGGACCGCCTTCTGCGCGACGTAGTAGGTCTCGTTCACCGTGCCGCGGCTCGTGAAGTACCAGTAGGTGCGATCCGGCGACGTCGCCCGCACGCGGTCCGCGACGAGTGCCAGCGCTTCGTCCCACGAGATCCGCCGGAACCCCGCCTCGCCGGCGCGTCGGAGGAGCGGATGGGGGAGGCGCCCCATCGCTCGAAGGTCGGCCGAAGGCTTGGCGCAAACGGCGTCCGCGTCCGCGAGCGCCGCCGCGTCCAACGGGCCCATCGTGTTCAACCGCAAAAGCCGGAGGCGGACGTTGCAAAGGTGGACGCCGTCGATCGTCCAGTCGCGGAGTCCCCGGGTCCCGAGCGCGCACCCGTCGCAGACGCCGTCGGACAGGATCCGGCGCGTGTACCCCAAGCGGTCCCGGTTCTCCCAAAGGGCCCGGAAGACCTCCCAGAAGTTCCCCATCTTCCGGAGCGGGATCCGCGAGGCCCAGAGGCCCGGGTCCCAGCGGCGTCGCGGTTCGCGGACGGGGTCGACCGGGCGGCTGGACAGGATCATGGGGTGACGCGTTCCGGATGGCTGTAGAGGTTGTAAGCGTTCTCCTTCACGAAGCCCGCCAAGGTGACCCCGGCACTTTCCGCCACCTCGACCGCGAGCGCGGAGGGGGCTCCGACCGCTGAGACGACCGGGATCCCGGCGGCGACCGCCTTCTGAAGGATCTCGAAGCCGGCGCGGCCGCTCACCTGCAAGATGCATGAGGCTAGGGGCAGGCGGGCCTCCCGCAAGGCCCAGCCCACGACCTTGTCGACCGCGTTGTGCCGGCCGACGTCCTCCCGCAACACCAAGAGTCCGCCGGCCGGATCGAACAAGGCGGCCGCGTGCAGCCCGCCCGTCGCCGCAAACACCTCTTGCGCTTCTCGCATCTTGCCCGGAAGCGTGGCGAGCGTCGCGCCGTCCACGCGGAGGGCGCTCGCGACCGGTGCGAAGTGGAACCGGATGTTCCGGATGCTCTTCTGCCCGCAGACGCCGCACGCGCTCGTCGCAAGGAACGTGCGGCCGCCCGGCTTGTGCGACAGGCGCTCCGGCGGCACCTCGACGTCGACCACGTTGCCGTGCGGCACGTACACATCATCCCGCAGAGACCGCACCGGCGGCGCGACGCCGCCTGGCGCAAGGATCGCTTCGTTGTGCAAGAACCCCAACGCGAGTTCCTCGTCGTTCCCGGGCGTCCGCATCGTGACGACGACGGACTCGCCGTTCACGCGGATCTCGAGCGGTTCTTCGACGACGAGAAGGTCGTGCGCCGAGGACCGCCGACCGGCGATGACCCGTGTGATGTCTCGGGACGCCGTCGGCTGGACCACGGTCTGCGAGCGTGCTCATGCTTCTTAACGGCTGCCCAGGATGAGCGCCGAGGGGCTGAACAACAAGCTTGATGCCTTCCGAAACCGGGGGACGTGGTGGTGTTGCCCGTGCCCCCTTCCCTGCCGAAGGCCTTACGTGTCATTGGCGTGGTCCTTCTGTTGATGACTACGATGCCGGTTCCTGTCTCGCAGAGCCAAACGGGGGGGGCGATGATGGGATGTCGCGTTCCGTCATCCTTTATCCAAACGAACTCCTTTCCGCGATCGTGAACGGCGGTCCGCTGACGCTGCCCACCGTGGATGGTTCCGCGACGTTTACTTCGTTCCGGCAGGTCGAGGCGGGTTTCTCGGTGACGGATGTGGATGCCTTGGGGAATCCATTCACGGTCACGCCGCCGTCCGAATTGTGGGAGGCGTCCGGCGACGGCGTCGAGGCCACGATCTGGTCGCGCGAGTCGCTCGTCAAGGCCTGGATCCGGTCCCCGGCGGGGGATTCGTGGATCGAGCCCGAGCCTTGGTTTCCCGACGGCACCATGGTCAGCTATCGCGTCTATCGACCGGGCGCGAACCCGGCGCCGGAAGGCGCTCCTTCGTCGTTCGATTCGGTCGTGCTCGGGTTCGCGTTGGGCGTTCCGCGTGCCGCGGCCCAGGATTGCACGGAAATCGTGAACAGTTACGAGTCCGGCCAAGGCGACCTTGGCGGGGACGATTGTCCGAAGACCGGGACCGGAGGCGGTGGCGGGCCGGCGCCGCCGGGTTGGCCGGAGCAGGATCGGGACTGGGAATGCAGCGACGGCTTCGACAACGACGACGACGGCTACTTCAACGGCAACGACCCCGGATGCTGGGAAGCTAACGGCGACGGGGAGTATCCTTGGAACCCGCCGCCCTCTCCGCCTCCTCCGCCTCCGCCCGCTTGCAACGACGGCGTTGACAACGATGGGGATTGGTATACGGACTACTGGGGCGGCGACCCCGGCTGTTCGGACAAGTATGACCAGGACGAATCACCTCGGAATGCGGCCGAACGGACCGTCTATGTTTACGTGGACACGCAGTACCGCGATCAATACGGGACCTGCTGCTGGTACAACCAGATCGCCTGGATTTTCCAGATCTTAGGTCACTGGTTCGACGACGCGAGGGTCGTAGTGGCGTTTGACGGAGCCGAGGTCGACCCGACCTTCAGCACGGATGATATTGACCAGGCCTGGGACCTTTTAAGAATCAAGAGTTCCTATGGCCGAAACATCCGGGGCTACTGGAGCTATCGCGAGTTCGACGGGTGCACAATCGGCTACGGTGCAGAGCCGCCTGCAACGCCGCGCATGCTCATTCAGCACCAGCCCGAAGCATGCCATTTGAACAAGATACCCGGCAATGACGCCGAGCAAGCATATCTAACGGCCCATGAATTCGGACATGTGATGAACGCGAATCATGGATCGGCATGGATCACGTGTGACAGCACTTGTGCGCACTACCACCGATCAGTCATGTACGGGAGCGCGTGGGAGCACTACCATGCATGCTGGTCGTCGGCGAACCTGAATCGCATCACATCGTACGTCGGCACGGCAAGGAAGGATCCTTCATGCGACTAGGCCTGGTCGTTGTGGCGTGCGCGACCCCGCTGGTCCTGGCCGGTTGCCTGACGCCGCACGCCCCAAGGTGCGAGTTTTCGCTGTCCCGGAGCGAGGGCGCGCCTGGGAACAGCACCGTGGTTCTCGACCCCGGGTTGCTGGGGCGTCATCCCGCGCTCAAAGCCGCCGTCGCCTCGTTGGGGCCTTCGGGAGAAGGTGGAGCTGATGTTGCATGTGCGGAAGGGCTCCGAACTATGGCTGACCTGAGGAACCACGGAGCGACGGTAAGCGAATTCGGCGAATACGGACGAGTGGCCTATGTCGAACATGGCAATGCGACGTTCCGGCTGGCCCTCGGGACGTATGCCTAGTCGTCTCAAAACGTGGCGGCGACGCGAGGTTGGTCAACGGCTCACGAAATAGGGGCCCACAACATGAACGCAGACACCGTCGACCATGCCTACGCCTGGGATGCCTGGGATTGCTGTCCCCACCAGCATCGGTCAATCTCTCACGGTAGCGCCTGGGGTCACTATCACGAGTGTTGGTCCTCGACGAACCTGGGCCGAATGGCCGTATTCGTGGGAACGTCCCCCCGGGAGGGAGCATGCGCCTGACTGCCGTTTGGCTTGTGGGCGCGATTTCGCTCGCGGGGGCCGGTTGCCTCAGCGACACCAGTGGGCGCGACGTACGTTGCGTGTACGACATCCGCTCGGCCACCCCTCCCGCGGAACGGCATGCGACCGAAGTCTCCCCTTTCCTAACCGAGGACTTCGAGGCGCGGCATCCGTCGCTGGCCTCGGCGTTCCGAAACCTTGGCACAAACCCGGCGAGCGGCGGCGACGTGTCCTGCGACGAGGGTATCCGGGCCATGGGTGCCTTGGCCGAACTCGGTGTCGACGTGCGTGTTCGGGGGCCGTTCATCCAGGAAGCGTATGTCCTCTACAGGAACTCGACCTATCAGGTATATCTGACAACGTATCACGGCTGAGGGCGGGCGCCGACAGTTAGGAAGGCTTGAATCCCTGGCGGGCCTTCCGGCACGCATGATCATCGACTTGATCGGCTGCCCGATGGACTTGGGGCAGACGCGGCGCGGCGTCGACATGGGCCCGTCCGCGCTCCGCGCGGCCCGGATCGAGCGGCGCCTGGAGGACCTCGGCTTCGACCTCCACGACATGGGCGACATCGGGACCCCCGAGGTCGAGACGCGGCGTCTCCGGGACCCGAAGCTCCGGTATCTTCCGGAGATCGTGCAGATCTGCGAAGAGCTCGCGCGCCGCGTCGAGTCGTGCGCGAAGCGGAAGCATTTTCCTCTCGTCTTGGGCGGCGACCATTCGATCACGATGGGGACGATGGCCGGGCTCGTCCGGTCCCGGGGTCCGCAGGCGTTGATCTATTTCGACGCGCACGGCGACTTCAACACGCCGGACACGACGCCATCGGGGTCGATCCACGGGATGAGCCTTGCGGCCTGCGTCGGCCTCGGGCACCCGAAGCTCGTGAAGCTCGGGCGTGTCACGCCGAAGGTCCGGGCCGAGAACGTCGCCTTGATCGGCGTGCGGAACCTCGACCCCGGCGAGAAGGACCTCGTGAAGAAGTCGGGGATGCGCGTCTACACGATGCGCGACGTCGACGAGGCGGGGATCAAGAACGTGATCCAGGACGCCCTCGACAAGGTCCTCCCGGGGACGAAGGGGCTCCACCTTTCCTTCGACGTGGACGTCCTCGACCCACGCGAGGCGCCGGGGACCGGGACCCCGTGGCCCGGCGGGCTTACGTTCCGGGAGTCGCATTCGGCGCTCGAGTTCCTCGCGGAGCGGAACGTCATCACGAGCTTCGAGCTGGTCGAAGTGAACCCGCTCCTGGACAACGGGAACCGGACCGCGGAACTTGCGGTGGGCTTGGTCGAGAGCGCGCTCGGGAAACAGATCCTTTGAGATGAACCGCGGCGATATGAGCTCGCTTGGCTCGCGATATGAGGCGGCTCCGTCGCCGATACGCCGTGCGCCATATCGCGAAGCTCATATCGGGGGCGAAGCCCCCTCATCTCGCAAAGCTCATCTCCGTACGGGGCAGACGCCGCTGCGGCGTCTGGGGCCGCAGGTTCCCGAACTGGACCCCGAGAAGCCGAATCGCGCGCCCGTCCTCGAGCGCCGCCGCAAGGAGGCCGGGAAGCACCGCCGCCGCGGCCTCGGGCTCCGGGGTCGCCCATTTCAGCGTGTGCTGGCGGCTGATCGTCGTGAAGTCCGAGTACCGCACCTTCAGCGTCACCGTCCGATACCAGTAGCCCGACTCTTCGAGGTCGCCCGCAAGCGACCGGTAGATCGTGCGGAGCACGCCTCGTAGCGCGGCCGGGCTCCGCGAATCCTCCTCGAGGGTCGTCTCCGAGCCCATGCTCTTTGCGGGGCCCCAATCGCTCATCACCGGGGTGTCGTCGCGCCCGTTCGCGACGGCATGGACGTATTCGCCGTGCGCCCCGAGGAGGCTCGCGACGTTCTTTCCCGGCATCCGGGCGAGCTCGCCCACGGTCTCGATGCCCATCGACGACAGCACTGCGGCGGTCTTCGGACCGACGCCGGGGATCGCGCGGGCGGGAAGCGGGTCGAGGACCTCTCGGAGCCGCTCCGGCGGGACCACGATCGCCCCGTCCGGCTTTCCGAGGTCCGCCACCATCTTCGCGGCGCTCTTCGTCGGCGCCACGCCTACACTGGCCGATAGGCCTCCCGAGGCCTCCCGGATCGTATCTTTGATTTCGTGGACGCATCGGGGGGCTTCGCCCCACGATAGGGAGGATAGATCCAGGAACGCCTCGTCGATGCTCGCCTCCTCGACCGTGAAGGGGAGCTTTTTCAGCGTGTCCATCACGAGGCGGCTTGCGCGCCAGTACTTCCCGAAATCGGGCGAAAGGAACACGAGGTCGGGGCAGAGGCGGAGGGCCTGCGCGCAGGGCATCGCGCTCCGGATGCCGTACTTGCGGGCTTCGTAGGAGGCGGACGTCACGACGCCGCGACCATGTTCCCGCGGGTCCGCGCCGACGACGACGGGGAGGCCCCGAAGGTCGGGCCGGTCGAGGAGGTCGACCGAGACGTAGAAGGCGTCGAGGTCGACCAACGCGACGATGCGGGGCACGCTACGATGACCATGCGCGGGGCGCTCTTAAGCGCATCCGGGGGGGTCGTTGAAAGTTATTGGAAAGGTCGACAGGTGAAAGGGGAACGGAGCGAACAATACTCACTCCGGTCACCTTTCTCCTTTCCGTCCCTTTCCGTCGCTCAAACATCGAATTCCCGCCGCTTCATCCGGTACATGGCGGCCGCAAGGAACACGACCCCTGCGACGAGCACGTAGGCGAGCGCCCGCGTCCCGCCTTCCTCGGTGGGGAGCCATTGGAGGCCTTCGTCGAGGCGCCATCCGTTGATCGCGTTCAGCAAGTGGTGCGAGATCGTGAGCTTCTGGACCCATGGCACGAAGTTCCCGGCGATCGTTTCCCAGCCGACGACGAACGCGATCCCCACGAGGTAGGGCCGGTCGACGACCACGCCCAAGAGAATGAAGAACGCTCCGTAGACGAACAGGGCGACGAGGCTGATGAAGAGCGGCGTCGTGAGGAAGCCGACGTTCCCTTGGGGCGTCTGGAAGAGGAGGAAGAACGTGGCGACGATCCCCACGGCGACCGCGATCGCCGCGACGACGAAGCTTGCCGCGAACTTCGTGACCGGAATCATCCAGCGCGGGACCGGCCGCGTGAGAAGCTGCGCCAAGGCGCCGGACTCCCGCTCGTCCGCGATCACGCCGCCTGCGTAGAAGAGCGCGATGAACGGGAGGAGGATCCGCAGATGCAGCAGGTTCAGCACCTGCAGGTAGAAGTCCTTGATCGTGAGCTTCTCGGGCGGCTCCGGGGGCTTTTGGGCGGGGTCGAGGACCGCGTCGACCGTGAGCGGCTCCGTCGCGTGGTTGTCGGACGGCTCGGGGTCGAACCCTTGCGTGACGTTCGCGATCGCCTCGACCCAATAGGCCCCGAGCTGGGCGGTCCAGGCGAGCTCGACCGTGCGCGTGGCGCCGGGCTCGATCGTCGCGTTCTCGCTCGTGTCCCGAAGCGGCGCGAACGTGCCGGCGAACACCCGGCCGACCCGCAGCGTGATCTTCGCGTCGGTCGCGGGGGCGGTCCCGCGGTTCGTGACGGGCACGCGGAACGTGACCTGGTCCTGCGCCTGCGGAGCGTCGGCGCCGACGACGGGCGTGCCGTTCCGCACGATCTCCCAGTCGATGGGGCCGAGGGCAAGGTCGGCGATCTCGCCGGTCGACGGGTCCCCGGTCAGGTTCTCGGGCGTCCGCGGCGCGTCCGCGGCCCCCGGCGTCTTGTACCGGACCGTGAACGGGACCGGCTTCTGGTTGTTGAACTCCTCGATCTCGCCGATCCGGTCGTCCGGGTCGGCGTCCGCGAGCACCCAGAACACGCCGGGCTTCGCGGTCCATGTGAGGTTCACGGACCGGGTCTCGCCCGCGTCGAGGCCGTCGACCTCGATGGTGCGGGTCGCGTCCGGCGTGAGGGTCGCGCCGAACACCCGCCCGACCGCGAGCGTCACGTTGAAGGCCCCGACGTCGAGGCTTCCGTTGTTCTTGATGGTCGCAACGACGTCGACCAGATCGCCTTCGGTCACGTCGGCGGGAATCCCGGAGACCCCGACCGCGGAAAGGTCCGCCTGGTGCGTCGCGTACCACGCGCCGGTGAGCCCGAGCGGGACGAGCGCCGCGGCGACCGCGAGCCAGATGCCGCGGGCGCCGATCCACGTCCGAAGGTTGTTCGCAAGCAGCGTGAAGAGGGGGGTCGCCATGTTCATCCCACCAGGTACTGGAAGATCGCTTCGACGTTCTCGTCGACGGCCACGATGCTGCCGAACGGATGGTCGCGCTTCGCAAGGAGCGCCTGCAGGTCCGCATGGAACTCGCGGGGGCGCTTCGTCCGGACGACGACCGCGTTCTCTTGCGCCTCGAGCGAGAGGACGGTCTCCCAGCGCCACAGCTCGGAGCCGAGCTCCCGCGGGTTCGGCGTCGTGATCTTCACGGTGCGCGGGAAGCGGTCGAGCAGATCGCGGATCTCGGCGACCTCGCCGTGCGCCATGAGCCGGCCGCGGTGCATCAGCATGATCCTCTGCGTCATTGACTCGACGTCGGGAAGCACGTGGGTCGAGACGAGGATGCTCCGCCCGGCCCGCGCGAACTCGCGGATCATCTGGATCAGATCGCGGCGCGTCAGGGGGTCGGTGCCCATGAGCGGCTCGTCCAGGATGAGGAGCTCCGGCTCATGCAGGATCGCGAGCGCGAACTTGTACCGCTGCCGCATCCCGAGGCTGAACGTGCCGACCCTCTTTTCGGCGGCGACGGTGAGACCGACCCGCGCGAGGGCCTTGTCGACCGCCTCGGTCGCCTCGGAGCCGGATAGCCCGGAGAGCCGCGCGGCAAGGCGCGCCCCTTCGAGGCCGGTCCGGTCGCGCCACGGCGCGTCGCCTTCCGGCACGTACCCGATCCGTCGGAGGAGCTGGTTGTTGTCCCATGGGTCCTCGTCGAGGACCTGGATCTCGCCTTGGGACGGCGTAAGGAGCCCCATCGCAAGGCGCATCAGGCTCGACTTTCCCGCGCCGTTCGGGCCCAGGAACCCGGTGATCCCGGACTTTACGTCGACCGTGACGTCGTTCACCGCGATCACGTCGCCGTACCACTTCGAGAGCCCGCGGCAGGTGAGGACGCCCATCTACTCACCCCCGATGCGCGGGTGGCGCCACACGACGAACAGGATCCCGATCGCGGCGAGGGCGCCCCATTCGACGAGGCCCCACCAGTACGGGAAGGGGCTCTTGTCGGGGACCGAGAAGAGCCACCACTCCTGCACTTGGAGCGCGGCGACGGGCGAGACGATCTGCCACTTCGCGTCCCTCGTGATCGCCTCGAGGAGGTTCGAGACGACGCCGTCCGCGACCGCCATCAGGCCGAAGAGAAGGAGGCTCGCCGCGCGGCTCGACCGCGAGACGACGGAAAGGCCCATCCCGAGCGCCGTGACGAGCGTCGCCCAGAGGAGCGCGAACCCGAGGCCGCCCAGCGCGATCCATTCCCATTGTTCCGGCTGCGCGTCGAAGAACGCGTAGCCCGCGACCCAATAGAGGAGGATCGGGACGAAGACGACCGCGAACGCGGACCCGAACACCGCGAGCGTCTTTCCGAAGAGGTAGTCCCCCTTCGTCACGGCCCGCGAGAGGTAGAGTTCGAGCGACCGGTGCCGGGCGTCCTCGAGGAGGCTGGGGCCCGCGATCACGGAGGCGACGCCGATCGCCGCCCACGGGAGGAGGTGGACGAGGAGGAGGAAGTTCTCCATCGTGTGGCTCGCCTCGCCGGCCGCATAGAACCGGCCGAGGTAGAGGAGCGTGTACACGATCGCGACCCCGAAGACGAGCTGGCCCCAGAACCCCTTCGACGCGCGCGTGACCTCTTCGGCGGCGATCGTCGGGAACGCGGGACCGCCCCGCAGTTCGCCGTCCCAGCGCGGGTATCCGGTGACGCCTTCAGGCAGGGGTCCCACCCCCCGCGGCCGCCGGGCGGACGGCGGATTCGAGCGCCTGGTCGTGCGTTAGCTCGAGCGGCGCCACGTGGCGGACCACGACGCCGGCGGCCTCCGCGTGGCGGAGGATCTCGCGCGGGTCTTCGAGGTCGACGCGGAGGTTCGGCTCCATCGACTCGTAGCGCACGCCGGCCCCGGCCAACCGCTCCGTGAGCGCTTGGACGGACCCGGTCACGCGCACGAGGAACGCCTTCGACGCGGTCGCCTTGAGCTCGGAGAGCCGGCCCTGGCGGGCGGCGCGGCCCTCGTGGAGGACGAGCGCGTAGTCGGTGAGCCGCTCGACGTCGCCGAGAAGGTGCGTCGAAAGAAGCAGCCGGAGCCCGTGCTCCTTTTCGAGCTCCGAGAGAAGCTCGAGAAGATGCCCGCGCGCCTCCGGGTCGACGCCTTCGGTCGGTTCGTCAAGGAGAAGAAGCTCGGGGTCGTGGACCAGGGCCTGCGCGAGCTTCAGGCGTTGGCGCATGCCGGTGCTGTAGGTCTCGACGAGGCGGTAGCGCGCCTCGTCGAGCTCCACGTAGTCGATCACTTGGTGGGCGCGCTGCAGGGAGTCCGGCTTCGTCATCCCGACCAAGCGCCCGGAGTAGGAGACCGCCTCGATCCCGGTGAGGCCCGGGAACACGGCGTCGCCCTCCGGGACGTACCCGATGCGGCGCCGGAGCGACCGCCCGCCTTCGCGGATGTCCTCGCCGAGGACGCGGAGCGTGCCGGAGGTCGGCGGGACGAGGCCTAAGAGCAGGCGGATGAGGGTGGTCTTGCCGGACCCGTTCGGCCCGAGGAGGCCGATCGACGTCTCGGGAAGCGTGACCGTGAGCGGCCCGAGCGCTTGGTGGGTCCCGTACACCTTGACGACGTTGTCGAGCTCGACCAAGGGGGGCATGGCGTCGACCGCGCGCCCAAAGGCCGACCCCCCAAAAGAATCTTTGCCTTACAATCCATCAAGCAGGGTCCGGAGTCCGCGCAGATATTTTTGGTAGGCTTCGGACCCCTCCGGCGTGATGCGGTACCGCACCTCGAAATGGAGCCGGGCGCCCCGGACGCCGGTGAACGAGCACGTCCGGTTCTTGGACGCCGTCCGCGCGACAAATGTCACTCGTCGTTGCTGCGAGCATCCTTACGCTACCATGCGCTCTGGGAGCGCGAGGCAGTGCCGGGAGGCTGTGCTCCGCCCACTACACGGCGGGGCGCGCAGGCGTCCCGAACCGCCTTCGAAACTCTCGGGGAGGAAAAGGCATGGGGCAGGCACGGGTCCGTCGGGCGCACGTCACAAGCTTGTTGTTGATTCTCCTTTCCGCGACCATCGTCGCTGGACAGTCCGAGATCCCACCGGTGCCGTCGCCCTGCGAGGACCCGTCGAGCGCGGAATGCCAGTCCTACCTCATCGAAACGGCGGACGCCGCCGCTCGTGCCGTCCTCGAGGCCTGCGAAGACCCGTCGAGCGCCGAATGCCAAGCCTACCTCCAAGAGGCGGCGGACGACGCCGGTCGCGAAGTCAACGAGACCGTGGACGGTGCGGTGCCCGGAGCTTGCGAAGACCCGTCGAGCGCCGACTGCCACGCCTTGATCGGCGAGACCGCCGAAGCCGCCGCCCGCGACGCCCTTCTCACCGGGCCGTACACGGTCTGGACAAGCCTGAACCACGGCGAAGGCAGCGGCCTCGATGCGGACTTGCTTGACGGGGCGTCCTTCGGAGACATCCTGGCGGCGGTCGACGCAGCTTCGGGCAACGCGCAG
Source organism: Methanobacteriota archaeon (assembly GCA_052387135.1). Taxonomy (GTDB): domain Archaea; phylum Thermoplasmatota; class SW-10-69-26; order JACQPN01; family JBQTJL01; genus JBQTJL01. The sequence goes on from JBQTJL010000399.1 coordinate 18,639, forward strand.
GCACAGATCGACGAATAGCGGCTCGACCTCGAAGCGGCAGAGACGGCGCGCGCCGACGCAGACGCGGACCTCGCGGCGGCCATCTCGGTCGCGGACGCGGCGCGCATGACGGGCGACGCGGGGCTCGCAGCCCTCCTCGCTGCCGAAGTGGCCGCCCGGGAAGCCGCCCTCGCCGCGCTCGCGGCGGAGGTCGCCCAGCGCGCGGACGAATTGCGGGACCTCATCGCGGAGGAAGCCGCCGCGCGGGCGAATGCGGATGCCGTTCTCGCGGCCCTCATCGACGAGGTGGCCTCCGACCTTGCAGCGGAACAGGGCGCCCGCATCGACGCCGTGAACGCGCTCGCCTCGGCCCTCGCCGTCGCGGACGCGGCGCGCGCGACCGGAGACGCCACATTGGCCGCGCTCATCGACGCCGAGGTCGCCACGCGCGAGCAGGACGTGGCGGATCTCGAAGCGCGCATCGACGCCTCCGCCGCGGACCTTTCCGCGGTCGTCTCGCGCGTCGGCGGGCTCGAAGGGCTCGTCAACGGGAGCGACTACCAGGGACGCACGATGAGCCTCACGGGGCAAGCCATCGCCCGCGGGCTTGCCACCGTGGACGGCATGGACGTCGTCCTCCGGGCCGCAACGGGCAGCAACGACCCCGGCGACGTCGTCTTCAACGACGATACCGGAGAACTGGCCCGCATCTATGCCTACCCGACCGGCCTCCACCTTCGATCCTCCCCCTCGCGCGCCGTGGACGTCTTCGTCCACGCCGCGAACGGAAACGTGGGCGTCGGGACGACCAGCCCGCAGGCGAAGCTTCAGGTCGCGGGCAATGGGATCGTCGACGGCTTCCTCGGTGTCGATACGAGCAACCCCGCGGCGAAGCTGGACGTGAAGGGCGGCGCGATCGTGGAAGGAAGCCTGCAGGCGAGGGGCGGCGCAATCGTGGAAGGATCCCTGCAGGCGACGTCCAGCGCGGGGCTTCCGGTCGTGCTGTAGTCCGGCGCGGGCTCGGGGAACGTGGGAATAGGCACGGGGACCCCGCTGGCGAAGCTGCATGTCGCAGGCGGCGACGCCGTCGTGGACGGGCGCGTCGGCATCGGGACGACCGCGCCCGGCGCCATGCTCGACGTCGCCGGGTCGGTCCGGGCCACCGGGATCACGGTCGGCGTTCCCGGCTCCCTGGAGCCGATCGCGGCCATGGACGTCGACGTGGTATCATTTGGCACGGGGGAGAATGCCCGTGCCAGCCACTTCATGCGCATGCGCGACGTGGGCGGAGCAAGCACGCCCTTCATCGTTCGAGGCGATGGCAACGTCGGCATCGGGACCGCCGACCCTGGCGCGAGGCTCCACGTGGCGGGCGACGTGAAGTTCACCGGCGAACTCCTCGACGGCACCGTCCCCTGGGCCCGCCTCAGCGGCCATCCGGACATCATCGCCGGCGAAGGCCTGCTCGGTGGGGGCGAGCTCTCCGCGTCGCGGACGTTCTCCTTGGCGGCCCCGACCTCGACGGCCCTCGGCGGAGTCCATCTGGCTTCGTGTGCCTATGGAGAGGTGCTGCGGGCCATCGACACCGCCGGGAAACCCGTGTGCGAGGTGCTGAACTCGTGGACGTGGCGGACGGTGCCGAGGACGAATCTTCTCACCAGGCTGGACGACCAAGCGTTCGTCCAGAGGCCGACGAGCATGACCATCGGCACCGACGGCTTGCCGGTCGTCGCCTACCACGACGCCACCTTCGCCGACCTCAAGGTGGCAAAGTGCGGCAACGCTGCCTGTAGCGCTGGCAACACCATCACCACCGTGGACAACATAGGCGACGTGGGATCCTATACGAGCATTGCCATCGGCACCGACGGCTTGCCGGTCATCTCCTACGCCGACGGCACCAGCCGCGACCTCAAGCTGGCCCACCTGGCCAACGAGTTCGGCGTCCATAACTTGTGGCGCCGGGGCTGAGGCGAGGGGGCGAGCCAGCCCAGCACGCTCCCTTGGTCCCGCGTCAACGGGACCCTCGGCGTAGACTCCGGCGGAACCCGCGTCAGGGGGCATGCCTCTGGAGTCTTCAACGGGGGCGAGCGCTAGCGCTCGCGCTCGAGTAGAGTTTTAGGACACATCCGCAGACCGACCTCGCCTACAACGGATCGAGGAGGCGGCGGAGCGCTTCGAGATATCGGCGGAACGCCTCCGACCCCTCCGGCGTGATCCGGTACTGGACCTTATCGCAGGCAGCGGAGAATCTGGCGATCGAAGGTGAGGGGGGTCGCACCCAGCAGGCGGCAGGTCTGGACCACAATGGAATCGGCCAAGCTGAGTTGACCCCCCGAGTCGAGGAATACTTTCCAGACCCCCTCGAACGCGACCTTCTCCGCAGGGCCGATGTGGGGCAACGCGAGGATATCCTCCAGCGCGGCGCGGGCGGACTTGGCTCCGGACCGAAACGCAAGCAAGTTGTGGGTCTCCACGAGGATCTCCGTCGGGACGACGATGGGGTCAGGATCTTCGAGGGCTTCGCGGGCCTTCGGGTGGTGGGCATCGTCCTCGTCGGCGAAGGCGTACAGCGCGCTGGTGTCACCGACGCGCACGGGTCAGCCTCCGGTGTTCCTCCCATGCGGCCTCTCCGAGGATGTCGTCGTGCCTCTCTGCAGTGTCTGTGTGTCCACTTCGGATGAAGCGGACCTTCGAGACGTCGACCTTGCCGGGCTTGCGCTGGATGCGCACGACCGCCTCGGTGCCCGCCCCGAGTCCTGCACGCTCCAGGTCGGCCTTCCGCACGCGGACGCCAAAGGAGTTCCCCCATTCGAGGATTCGTCCCTCCACGACAACCTCGTCGTCCATGTATAACGGTTACAGTTATCCGAGTATTTGAGACTTGCGTCGGGACCCGACAGGTCTTGCGCTCTCACGTCTCGCCTACAACGGATCGAGGAGTCGGCGGAGCGCTTCGAGGTATCGGCGGAACGCCTCCGACCCCTCGGGCGTGATGCGGTACCGGACTTCGAAGTGGAGGCCCGCAAGGACACGACCCGAAACGACGTAGCCGGCGGCTTCGAGCCGCGCGACGTGGCTTGCGAGGTTTCCGTCGGTCAGTCCGAGGCCGTCCCGGAGACCGGTGAACGAGGCCTCGCGGTTCTTGTGGAGCGCGGTCATGATGCGCAGGCGCACGGGTTGGTGGATGACGGGGTCGAGCTCGTCCTCCGGCATCGGTCAGCTCCGAAGGACCTGGTAGACGCCCCCCGCGAACGGAAACCCGCCCGCCGCGACGACCGCGATCGCGGTGCCCCAGACGTATTCGAGGTACGCAGGATCGGTCCGCGTCGGTACGAAGAACAGCGCCCCGAGCGCCGCGGCGAGCGTCGCGACCCCGATCCCGATCTCGATGCGGCGTCCGCGCGCGGAACACCGGTGGACATTCAGGAGGCCGAACAAGGTCCAGGCGGCTCCGAGGAGCACGAGGACGACGAGCGGCGGGTTCGCGTCGTCGATCGTCCCGAGCGTCCCGAAGATCGCGACGACGAACGCGCCCCACCCGATTGCGAGCGTGGCCGCGCGGGGCCCGTCCTTCTCGATGACGGGCGCGCTAAGGGCCGCCGTCTTCCAGAGCGCGACGGTCGCGACGGCACCCATCGCGACCCACGGGGCCCAGAGGAAGTACGCCCAGAGGGGCCAGTCGCCGTCGCCGAACGCGGAGCCGGCGAGCGCGTACGAAAGGAAGATCGCGGGCGAAACGATCGCCCATAGGATCGTCGTGAGGCCTTCCGTCCGCTGCCGGAGCGCCCCCTCGTACCGAGAGGCCTCCGCGATCGTCCGCATCGCCGTCTCCGCCGTCATGGCTTCTGTCAAGGCGACCCCTTCCTACCGATCGGGGAAGCGCCTCGCGCAAGGATAAGGAGGGGCGCTTCTTTGCCGTCCAAAGGCCCTTTTTGTCGCAAAGGTTCGTCAGGGATAAAAGGAGTCGAGGGTAGCGTCCCCACCGACCGTCACGCTCAACGTCACCTGTTCCGCGCCGCCGTTCACCCAAAGGAAGCTGTATGCTCCCGCCGCGGGCGCCCGGAATTCGATGCTGCCGGAGCTCCCGGAGCCCGAGTCGTGCTTCGTCTCCCGGCCGCCGGCATGACTGTGCACGTCCCACGTTACCGGTCCGGTCGCGCTCCACGTCGCGCTCGCGACGTCGCCTTCGGCCATCTCGAAGTTCGCCTCGGCGAACTTGCCGGGCGGGATGTTCCAGGATTTCTCGCCGGCCTCGCTTCCGACGCAGCCCGCCCAAACGACGACGGAAAGGACGGAAAGGGCCGAAAGGAAGGGTCGGAGCGGGGAGTGGTTGGCGGGGGTGGGTCGCAACAAGGGCCTTCCCTGCGATCCGTTCGCTCCGTTCCTCCTTTCTCCTTGCACCCTCTCCGTCGTCATTTCAAGAACCTCGCCCGAGCCCCGCGCCCCCGCGACAACGTCGCGCACTCGTCGCACCAGAAGACGTCGCGGACGCGCGCGAACGTGGCGCCTCGGATCCGCTTCTGGAAGACCGGGGCCATGGCTTGCTCGCACTCGGGACACCGGGGGCGCGGTCGGTTCGGCATCGCCGTCTGTATTGCGCGGATTGCTTAAAAAAACACGGCCTCATCCGACGAAGACGACGCCCTCGGCGCCGCGGAAGTCGGGGTCGCCCGTGACGACGACCGCGCGGTCGGCGCGGGCGGTCGCGTAGACGATCGAATCGCCGAGGCCCCAACCGGTCCGATGGCGGATCCGCGCCGCCTCGACGGCGATATCCAGCGTCACGTCCCGGACGCTCGATCGCTCGGTCATCGCGACGAGCGCCTCGTGCGCGGACGGCTCGTCGAGTTCCCGAAGGAACCACCGGTACACCTCCGCGACGTTCAGCGCCGAGACCACGGCCTCGTCGTCTCCTTCGACGTACGGGAGCACCTTGCGACCGGCCGCCGAGCCGCGGAAGTATTCGATCCACGCCCACGAGTCAATCAATACGGTCAAGGTCCTCCCTCTGGAACCGGCGGAGCTTCCGGAATTTCCCGAAGAGCGATCTCGTCGGCCTCCGCCGCTCCTTGATGAGACGGCGGATGACCTCGTCGTAGCTCGCCGCCCCAAGCTTCCGCTTCAGCTCCTCGAGCTGCGGGATGAGGTCGGGGCGGACCTGCACCGTCGTCCGGGAACCCATGGCCGTGATATGGCACCATAGATATACATATATGTCGCCATAGTCACGGAGTGACTTTTATCATGGGGAATCCGAATGGCGCCGGCGCATGACGCTCTCGGGGATGTACGGCGGCGTGGACCCCGCCCCCGCCTTGGACGAGACGGACGTGGCGAAGCTTTCGTCGATTCTCCTCGACGGCACGCTCCGCATGTTCGAGCGCATGCAGGCTCTCTTTTCGCTGCGGGCCCTCGCCACCCCCGAAGCGATCGACGCGATGGCGCGCGCGCTTCTCGAAGACCGTTCGGCGCTGCTCCGGCACGAGGTGGCGTTCAACTTCGGCCAGATGCGGGACCCCTACACGGTGAAGTACCTCACGGAGTGCCTCGCGCAGGACCCGCACGCGATGGTGCGGCACGAGGCCTGCGAGGCGTTGGGCGCGATCGCGACGCCCGAATGCGTGCCGCTCCTTGCTCACTACGAGCGCCACGACCCGTCGGAGGAGGTCCGCGAGTCGTGCGAGGTCGCGCTGGACAACATCCGGTATCTTCGAGACCCGTGCCGGCTTGACTGACGGCGGGCAAGGCGTTTCTCCAGTGCGTTGCCTGCGGGCAAGGCGATGCTCCTGTTCGTCGCCTGCGGGCAGGCGACATGCGTCGCCGCGCGCGCGAAGCCGCCCGCGCTCGCGCATGCGAGCTGCCCGCGCGCACGAACAGGATTCACCGCGCTGCCCGCGCGCATGGACAGGAGCCACGGCGCTGCCCGCCCGTCACACCGTCGGGATCGTCTCGGCCTTCCGCTCGTCCGGGCCGGCGGTGAGGAGGCGGCCGACCGCCACGAGGATCGCGGCGTAGAGCAGGTGGCCCCAGATGCCGCCTCCGGCCGCCCGCCAGTCGAACAGCGTGCCGCCCCGGATCGCGGGGATCGCGATGAGCGCCCCGATCACCCAAAGGAGCACGCCGTAGACGAGACCGAGCGCGGGCTGCATCCCGCGGGCGGGTTTCATCGCCCGCACGATCTCGCCGTAGAGTAGGCCGAAGAGCCCGGCGACGACGAGATAGATGACGGGGCCGTCGTTCCCGAGGCCGAACGTCTCGTTCACGGCCGCAAGCCACGTCGGTCCCGCATAGAGCACGTAGACGGCGCCGCCGAGGACCCCGGCGAACGCGTACACGAGGTCGGTTCCGAATCGTGCCATGGAAGGGACTTTGCGGCAAAAACCGTTTAAGATTCGCTCCCCGGGTTGAAACCCGCACCGACGATCCGCGACGGGTCCGTCGACGAGCCCCGAGGATCTAGACCGCGTGCGGGGCCCGCTCGTCCCGGAGCCGCCGGAGCACGGCGCCGTGCTCGGCCGGCGCGCTGGGGCCGTAGTAGAGCGTCAAGGTCCCGGTGGCGCGGCATTCGGGGCAGGAAAGGAGCGCGACGCCCATCTCGTCGGCGGGGTCCGAGGTCCCCTCGAGTCGGACGAGATCGAGGAGCGAGACGTCGGAGGCTTCGCTCACGGCGTGGCACTCGAGGCAGGCGACCGAGGCCGGCGGCTCGACGCGGAACTGCGCGCGGTGTCCGAGGGATCGGAAGCGATCGAGGACGTCCGCGAGGGTCTCCTCGCCTTCCGGGCCCGGCTTCGGACGGCCGGTTCGTGTCATCTCGTTTGCATTGGACGGAAGGGCCTCTTGGTTTTTTCTCCTATATTTCACGGCAATGGACGAGAACGCCGCGGCGCTCTGGCCCCGTAGTCACCCGCTCCGGTTTTTCGCACTTCTGCCCACTCCCGGTAGTTCCAGCATCCATTCGTGACGAGCGTCGGTGAGCGGGCCCGGTGGGGAGCGGCCAGGGGTGGCCGGCTCCCGCGCTGTGGCGGCGGTTCCGAGACGACCTCGTCGCGTGGCTCGTCCCATCAACAAGAAACGCCACGCCCGTCCCCCACCGCGCCCTCGAGGCCGGCACCGGATTCGGGAACTAGTTGCGCCTGCACAAGATTCTTTTGGCCCATGATTCATGCGGGTTCGGGGCGATCCACGTGAGACTTGCCTTCATGGCGACCCTTCTCGTGCTCGGATTTCTGACGGTCTCGGCCGCGGTTCCCGTGGCCTCTGCGTTCCACGTGTGTGTCACGGAACCCTGCGACCATCCCGGCGGCGATCCTACGCGACCGAAGCAATTCTTGGCGTGCACCATCTACGCGCTCACCGGACGCGGGTCCTGCCCGCCATAGCGGGCGCGGAAGATTGATGGGACGGGCCGCCGGTGCCCGGCAGGGGTTACGAATGAGGGGCTCCGTATTCGCACTGAGCGTCATGCTCGCGACCGCGTTCTTCGTCTCGCTTGCGGCCTCGGCCGCGGCCCGGCCGTCGCCGGTATGCACCGATCTTAAGGGGAACTCGTGGACGTGCCCCGGGATCGTGTGCGTAGACAAGGACCTCGATGCGCAGTGGGACCGCGGCGAATGCGTCGTGATCTACTGCCTGCACTACTGCTGCCCGCCGTACGGGACGCAGACGATGTGCCCGCCGCCGATGGACTAGTCGTCGCTACGGGCACGGCTCCCGGACGCATGTGACCTCGGCGCACGACCACGTTCCCCATGAGGTCTTGAGGCAGAGATAGCCGGGACACCACGAGTCGACCGTGTCCGAGCAGAAGCCCCGCGCCTCCGCGGCCGGGCCGGTCACGAACAAGGCTCCGACGAGGACCAACGCAAAGAGCAGCGTCCGCATTCGATCGCCCCGCTCCCCGAACGCGCTCCGGCACGATAAATCCCGCCGCTCACGCGGAGTCGAGGAGGGCGAAGCCGACGAACGCGACGATCCCGGCGATCACCGTGACGAGCCCGAGGATCGGCTGCGACCATTCGGGGAGCGTCGCGATGCCAAGCAACGCGAGCCCGCGCGCGACGAGCCCGATCGTCATCACGACGAGCGCGCCGCGGTAGATGCGGGGGTCGTCGGCGAGCCGGCCCTTGGTCCGCGCGGCGACCGGTCCGGCGGGCGCGACCTCGCCCGCGACGGCGGGCCGGACCTCGGTGACGAGCCGGGCGAGCGCCACGATCGTGAGTACCTCGACCACGACCGACGCGACGCCGAGCTCGGTCCAGGCAAGGACACGGCCCTCGGCAATTCCCGGGACGCCGACGGTGCGGCTCGCAAGGAACAGCGCGACGACGGCCGCGTACGCGACGATCCCCAGCACGTAGTAGGCCTGCCGGAACCACGGACCGCCGCCGAGCGTCGCCTGCGACTCGGGGTTCCAGATCGCCTGGAGCCCGAGCCCCAAGGCGTAGAGGCCCATCCCGAGGGCGGCAAAGTGGAACATGAGCGAATAGGCGACGGCCGCTTCGGCCTCGGCCGCGGCGACGTGGATCCCCGCCGCAAGGAACGACAGGGCCGCCGCGACCACGAGCACGCGCTGCGACTCGCGCTCCTCGCGGACCGCGAGCGGGCGGTCGAAGGGGCGCACGATCCGGGTCTCCGTTTCCATGCTAGGAAGCCCGCCCGGAAACCGCTGAAGAACGTTCGGTCACCCCCAGGTGGCCGTCCGCCTCGGTACCTGTCGATAAAGGGCGACCAAAGCCCCGGCCAGAACGACCTCCGCGAGCACCGTCGCCGCGCCGACCATCGTCCCCGCGGCACCGCCCGCAACGAACCACACCGCGAGCCCTGCCTCGACGAGGACGCCGATCGCGTAGAAGGCGCGCCGGAACGCGCGGCTCCCGGAGCGGCCCGGCGCCGTCTCGTACTGGAGGAGGATCTGATACCCTAGGCCGAGCCCGTAGAATCCTTGGAAGATCCCGGTGTAGATGAGGAAGAGCACGGGGCTTTCGCTTCCGAGCTCGGCGGCACCCGCCGTGACTCCGTGCAGGACCGCGGCAAGCCACGCGAGCCCCGTCGCCGCCGCAAGCAGGCTCCGCGACTCCCGGTGCGGGGCCCCGCGGGGGACCGGGGCGGGATAGCGCGCGAGGGCCGCCGTGTCCTCGGTCATCGCAATCCATCGGCCGGGCGGGCCCAAGATGCCTTGGTTTCCGCGGGGAGATTGGGGGGTTCGCACCAGCGCAGGCGCACGCGCGAAGCGCAAGCGCAAGGGACGACACGCACGCGTAGGCGCAAGGGCCAGAAGCCAGGACCGTACGTGCCGTCGTCAGGCGGGCAGGGGAAGCCGGCTTCGGACGAACGTGCCGATCCCGCGCGCGACCTCGTTCCCGTGCTCGTCGAACGCGGACGCCTCGCAGACGAACTGCCGGCCGGACGCGTGCACGACGCGACCGCGTCCCACGAGCCGGCCGCCCTCGACCGGGCGGAGGAAGTGCGCCGTGAGCGACGACGTGAGCACGAAGGCGTCCTCGACCAGCGAGTTTGCCGCGAAGAACCCGGCGTCGTCCAGCGCCTTGAACGCGACCGAGCCGTGGACGGCGTCCGCGGCGTGGTGCATCGAAGCGTCCGTCGCGAGGACGACCTCGGCCGCGCCGCGCGTGATGGTCGCCGCGGCCTTGTACGGCTGGTTGCACCGGGCCTCGCGATAGAGTCGTTCGAGCCGGCGGAAATGGTCCTCCATGACCCGTCAAGGGATACTCGAGGAAGCCTTAAGGCCGTCGGCGGCCAATGGACGTCGATACGATGCGTGGCATGGGATACAAGGATTTCATCGAGCTCGACTACCGGCCGGGCGCAAACGACGTCGTCGCGACGTTCCGCGTGACGCCGGCCCCGGGCGTCGACTTCGAATGGTGCGCGGGCGGCATCGCGGCCGAGTCCTCGATCGGGACCTGGGACCCGCATCTTTCGACCGTGAGCGAGGAGGCGCGCAAGTACGGCGCACGCGTGTACCATCTGGATCACGCGACGAACACGCTGAAGGTCGCGTATCCGTCCGAGCTCTTCGAGGCGGGGAACCTCGCCCAGCTCCTCTCGTCGGTCGTCGGCAACGTCTACGGATTGAAGGAGGTCGACAAGCTCCGGTTCGTCGACTGCGAGTTCCCGCGCAAGTTCGCGGACGCCTTCCCCGGCCCGCAGGTGGGCCTCGACGGGGTCCGCAAGATGACGAAGACGAAGGACCGGCCGCTCTTCGGCACGATCGTGAAGCCGAAGCTCGGCCTGTCGTCGGACCGCTGGGCGCGCGCCGCGTACGAGGCGTGGCACGGCGGGCTCGACATCGTGAAGGACGACGAGAACCTCACCCACATGACGTTCAACGGGTTCTACGACCGCACGGATAAGGTCATCGAGGCGAAGAAGAAGGCCGAGAAGGAGACCGGCGAGAAGAAGATCTATTTCGCGAACGTGAGCGCGCCCGTCACCGAGATGAAGAAGCGCGCGGACCACGTGATCGCGCTCGGGAACGAGTACGTGATGATCGACATCCTCACGGTCGGATGGTCCGCCCTTCAGGAGATGCGCTCGTACTTGGAAGGGAAGGGGACCGCGATCCACGCGCACCGCGCGATGCACGGCGCGTTCACAAGGCTCGAAGAGCACGGCATCGACTTCCTCCCGATCGCGAAATGGGCGCGCCTTGCCGGCTGCGACAACATCCACGCGGGGACCTTGGGCGCCGGGAAGATGTTCGCGGAGGGCGGCGTCTCGCACGCGCAGCAGATCTACGACTTCCTCCGCTCC
>JBQTJL010000400.1:0-2119 GCA_052387135.1 Methanobacteriota archaeon
TCGAGTTCCGCGAGCGCCCCGCGCCATCGCACGCCTTGTGGGCTTCGTATCTCGAGGTCTACGATGCCGCTGGGCAATGGGTGACGGGCGCGTACGACAACGCCTACTGCGCGTTCTTGATCCGGAGCATCGCCAGGTGCGCCGCAGCCTGCACGGTCTGGATGGAGGGCGAAAGCGGCGCCGGGATGACGTATGACGTGACGGTCACGCCGCTGTACGGGGAGGCGTGAATGCGGGCCCTCGTCGCGCTCGCGCTCGCCGCGCCGGTGCTCGCCGGGTGCATCGGCAGCGGGAACAATCTCCCCGACCCTCCTTCCAGGTCGCTGCCGCTGATGGCGCACAACGCTTCCGGCGCGCACGACGTCCCCGCCGCCTTCGGCGACTTGGGGTTCAGCATCCATCCCACCGGCTACCGGCGGGGAGAGCCGACGTTGGGCGTGACGAGCGACCGGACTATTTTCACGGTGGGCGAGGAGTCGAACGTGCTCCGCAGCCGCGACGACGGGAAGTCGTGGCAGGTGCTTGACGACGGCGTCTTCGGCCCGCCCCTAGATGCCGACCCGTTCCTCTGGGTGGACCCGACGACGGGGCGCGTGTTCAACTCCCGACTAGACGGTTCCGTGTGGCTCGCGTGGACGAATAACCAAGGCGTATCTTGGTGGGCAAATCCTGCCGCCGTCTTGCGGCTCGCCGACCACCAGCGACTCACCACGGGCCCGCCCCCGGCCGGAGTGTCCGTCAACGGCTACCCGTCCCTTCTCTACCTCGCCTACTTCAGCGGCGTTTTTCTATACGTGGGCACGCCCGAACCGGATCGCAGCGAGGATGCCCGCCGCGGGACCCACAACTTCCGCGTGGCGGTCAGCGACGACGGAGGCCGGACGTTCACCCGCGACGTGCCTGTGTTCCCGCGTAGGGACGTCGTCGGGACCCACGCGTCCGTCGCTGTGGCCGACGACGGCACGGCATACCTGGCCATGCACACGCGCGATGGGGTCGCCGTGGCGCGAAGCGCCGACGGGGGTGCCTCCTGGGAGCGCGTTGCCGACCTTGACCAGCCTGGACCGCCACATGGCGCCGAGGCATGGGTCCTCGACCCGATGATGGATGTCGACGACGCCGGCAACGCCTACGTGGTCTGGCAAAGCCCCGGCGGCGAGCTGTGGCTCAGCCATTCCTCCGACGGCGGCGACACCTGGTCAGAACCCGTCCTTGCGAGCCCCCCGTCGATCACGAGCGCCGTCTTCCCGGAGATCGCCGCGGGCGCCGACGGTCGCATCGCCATCGCCTACATCGGTACCACGACGCCGGACGACGACTGGGACGGTGCGCGGGAGAACGATCCGTCGCTGGCCGGCGAGGAGACGGTGTGGCACCTCTACGTAGGGTTCCTCGAGGACGCGACGGCGGGAAACCCCCTCATCGTCACGCTGCAGGTCACGCCCGCGAACGATCCCGTCCAGCGCGGGTGCCTCGACCAGGACAGCGACGAGGACTTGCCGTGCAAGAACCTGCTCGACTACATGGACATGGTCGAGCACGAAGGCAACGTCTACATCGCGTACCCCGACGGATGCGACGCCTGCGCGACGGCCGAGGGAAGCCACGTCCTGGGCGAGACCACAATCGTCATCCAGCGGGGCGGGCCGCTCCTGCGCGAGGTGGGCCGCGTCAGCGCCGAAGCCTTAGGGGCACCGAGAGGCCTCGGCCGGCCGGTGGAGCACGAATTCACCGGTCAGGGCGACGCCCAAGGCTGCTACCACGGTTCCGATCCGACCAAGGAACTGGCCGTCCATGACCACGAACCCCAGGATGTCGACCACGGCACGTGGACGGACTTCATCGTGAATTGCCTCCATCCGCCCACCGACTTCACCCTCACCCTGGAGCTGCCGTGATGCGCACCCTGCTCGCCCTTGCCCTCGCCGCGCCCGTGCTCGCGGGGTGCCTCGGCGCCTCGGACGAGGCCCTGTCGACGATGCCCCTCCCCCTCCTGGCCCACGATGCCTCCGGCCCGCGTCCTGTGCCGCAGGCGTTCGCGGACACTTCCTTCAGCATCCATCCCACGGGCTACCGCCGCGGCGAGCCGACGCTGGGCGTGACGAGCGACGGGACCATC
>JBQTJL010000401.1:0-1930 GCA_052387135.1 Methanobacteriota archaeon
CGACAAAGGAGCGCAAGTAAAGCTATCGCGACGACGAAGGCGGCGAAGCCGACCGTCGGGGTGGCCGCGGCGTCCGGAGCCTCTGCATCGAGGCGCTCCGGGACCTCGGCGGGGCCGATCGCGAGGGCGGGTGCCAGCGAAACGTCGAACCGGGCCGCCATCGTGGTCTCGTTCGTGCCCGAAAGGTAGCGCGCCACGACGTCGAGCGCGCCGGAGGCCCCGTTCGTGCGATCGGGGGCGGACGCGAACCGGATCTCGGCGGTCGCTTCGCGCCCCGGCGGGATCACGACGTGCGGCGTCGCGAAGGACGCGCCGAGGGCTTCGACGGCGCCCGAAAGGTGGAGGTTCACGTGGGCGGCGCCGGACCCGCGGTTCGCGAGCACGACCGGGAACGGAGCGTCCGCGGAGAGGGCCGTCGGCGCGCCGGGAGCCGTGACGAACCCGACGTCGGCGTCGACGGGCACGGTCCGCGGCCCGGCCGTCGGGTCCGAGGCGTGGAGGATCCGCTCGACCCGGTTTCCGGCGGCGTCCCGGGCGACGACCCGGACGACCGCCTCGGGGCCGAGGGCGCCTTTCCATTCGTATCCTGAGCCGAGGACCCGTTTCTGGACCGGGCTCGGGTCGATCGGGTTGTACGGCACGACGTCGTCGTCTCTTGCGGGCGGAACGAATTCCGCGAGCGGGACCTCGGTCTCGGGCGCCCCGGGCCGGGACACGTAGGCGCGCACGTCGGAAGGCGCCACGGTCTCCGCGAACTCGATCGTGAGCGAGGAGGCCGGGCCCTCGCCGTCGCCGGGAAGGACGATGGGCCAAGGCGCGATCATGTCGGTGCCGCCCGCGTTCGCGACGGTCGCGTCGGACCAGGCGCGGCCGAGTTCGGCGCCTCCGGCGTCGCGTGCGACAAGGAGCGCGGAATAGTCGCCGTCCGGGACCGTCGTGTTGATCGGGATGAAGAAGCCGTCCTCGGGCGTGTCGTCCGCGCGGTAGGCGGAAAGATAGAGCCCGGCGACCGGGCCCACGGGGACGGCGCAGTCGCCGATCGCCTGCGGAAGCGATTTTCCGAACCCGTACTCGAGCCGCGCGACCCGGGACGCGTCCGGCCCCACCGCCTGGAACTGGACGTAGAATGCGCCCTGGACGGTCACATGGTTCGTGGCGCGTTGGCTCTCGCCGAGGTCGTGGTTCCGGATCTGGATCGACAGACCGCACGAGCCGGCAGAAAAGGCCGAGGCAGAGGCGGCGGGCCCGTGGAGGATGGACAGCGCGAGGACGCCGATGAGAACAGCCGTGGCCCCCTGCATGGTGAGGCAAGGCGATCCGGGGACTTAGGGCTAGCGTCCGTCGACCGTCGAACCCACGCCTGCGGGGCGGTTGGGCCTTCATAAGGAAGGGCCCCATTTTCATGAACCGAGGGCTTGAAGCCGCGGTCCCCGCATCGCGGCCTCGTGCGGGTCGGCGTCGTGGGCGGGACCGGCTTCTACGCGGTGCCCGGCGAGGCGATGAGGGTGGAGACGGCCTGGGGCGACGTCGAGGTGCGTCGCGCGACGACCGCAGGGCGCGAGGTCTTCTTCGTCGCCCGGCACGGCCCGCGCCACGAGCGCCCGGCCCATCGCGTCGAGCACCGCGCGAACGTCGCGGCGCTTTCGGCGTGCCGCGTGGAGCGCGTCCTCGGCGTGAGCACGGTGGGCTCGCTCCGCAAGGACATCCCGCCGGGCTCGCTCGTCGTCCCCGACGACTTCGTGGACCTCTCGCGGGGCGGCGTCACGTTCTTCGACGACCGGGCCGTCCATGTGGACATGTCCGAGCCGTTCTGCCCCGAGCTGCGGCGCACGCTCTCCGCAAGCGGGCGCGGCCGCGCGCCCGTCCACGACGGCGGGACCTATGTCTGCATGCCGGGCCCGCGGCTCGAGACCCCGGCCGAGGTCCGGTT
>JBQTJL010000402.1:0-2777 GCA_052387135.1 Methanobacteriota archaeon
GTTCCTCTTGGACGACCTTTCGCGCTGGTACGTCCGGCTCGTCCGCGACCGGACGTGGGAAGAGCGCGACGCGCCGACGAAGCGCGCCGCCTACCGCACGCTCTACGACGCCCTGATGACCGGCGCGAGGCTCCTTGCCCCGTTTGCGCCGCACCTTGCCGAGGCGATCTACCAAGACCTCGGCGGGCCGCACCCCACGGTCCACATGGAGGCGTGGCCGAAGCCCTCCCGCGTCCTCACGAACGACCGGCTCGAGGCCCGGATGCGGATCCTCCGCGCCGCGACCGAGGCGGGAAGCCGCGCCCGCCAGAACGCCGGGATGTCGCTCCGCTGGCCGGTCGCCCGCGTGGTCGTCACGGGCGGCCCCGAGGTCGGAGACGCGGTGAAGGCGCTCAAAGGTTGTTTCCTTTCGCAGTCGAACGCGAAGGTCGTGGAGCTCGCCGGACCCTCGTGGAAGGAGCTTTGCTACGAGGTCGTCCCGAAGCCGGCCGCGATCGGGCCCGTCTTCAAGAAAGAGGCGGGCCTCGTGATCGCCGCGCTCAAAGCCGCCGACGCGCGGGGCCTCAAGGCGGCGCTCGAGAAGGGCCCGACCGAGCTGCCGGGCGAAGGGCGGTCCTTCACGGTGACGCCGGAGATGGTCGAGTTCCGCGCGACGCTCCCCGCGCACACCGCGAGCGCCGAGTTTGCGGGCGGCGCCGTCTACGTCGACACCGAGTCCTCGCCGGAGCTCGAAGCCGAAGGCTGGACCCGGGAGGTCGTGCGGCGGATCCAGGAGATGAGGAAGGAGATGGGGCTCGGCGTCCTCGAGGAGATCGTCGTCGAGTTTGCCGCCTCCGACCGGCTCCACGTGATGGTCGAGGCACGGGCGGACGGCGTGCGCCAGACCGTCCGCGCAAAGGACGTGCGCTTCGCGGCCGCCCCGATGGGCGAGCACGTGAAGGACTGGGACTTGGGCGATGGCGAGAGCGTGAAGATCGGCGTGCGAAGAGCGTGACTTTCAGGCCGCGACAGCTGGGGCCCAGCCCGTCATCGCGTGGCATTGCGGGCAGGTCGCCGCTCGGGGCGAAATATGCGTGCGGCAATTCGGGCATGATTTCTTGTGTCGCCGCATCCCGTACCCGATCGCGATGGCCCCGGCAAGCAGAAACACGAACCCCCATCCCGGGTTCTTCATCACGAGGCCCAGAGCAACGAAGAGAAGCAGTGCCCCGATGCCCACCGCTTTCCAATTTCGTTCTCCGGCATAGACGATTTGGAAGGCCTGTGGTGCCACGGAGTTTCCCCGAGTCTCTGGGACGGCTGGCGGGAAACACCCTCCGGAGTTCCCATTGGTCCAGAACGCCCGCAGAGGGATTCGAACCCTCGATCCCCGGCTTAGGAGTCCGGTGCCTTATCCTGGCTAGGCTATGCGGGCCCGTTTTGTCGGATGCGGCGAACAAGCATTAACCACACGTTTCGCAGACGTTGGGGGAAGGGGCGTCCTTCCCCCAAATCCCCATCCCGTGGCTGAGGGGGCCTTTGTAGCCGGCCCCCTTGAGACTCCCCCGCCAAAGCGTGCCTTATCCGGGCTAGGCTACTCGGGCCGGCCCTGGGGATGCGCCGGCGGCTCATTAACTCGGCGATGAAAGTCGCGCCAAGGCAAGGCAGAGGCAACGGCAAGGGCGAGGGAAGGGCCATGGCCGGGGCCAGGGAAGGCGCGGCGCCGGGGCCAAGGCCAGGCGAGACGCGCTTCGTCCCTTGCCTTCGCCTTAGCCGTCGCCTTCGCCTTCGGCTAGGGGAATTCGTCCCCGGTCCCTTTCTCCCGTGGTTCGCTCGTTCCCTTCGAGCGGCCTGATTAGGGACGACCGCCCGACCCCGTGATGGGGCTTTGGATGTCGTTCGTCGCCCATTGGCTGCGGGACCGGCACCGCATCGCGGTCGAGCACGAGGTGCTCGTGCGGTCGTTCGACCCCGCGACGCCTCCGGTCTCGCTGTCCGTGCCGGGCCCGCGGTCCAGGCGGTTCGCGTTGCGCTTGCCGTTCGTGCCGGAACGCAAATAGGCAAGAACCAAGGAGCAAGGAGCAAGCCGCGGCCACGTCTTGCCGCCCTTGCCTCTTGCCGTCTTGCCTCTTGCCACTTGCATTTAAGCGCGGCGAGAGCGATGCCTGCGCGTGCCCGACGAGACCCGCCGGTGCCCGAAATGCGGGGCCTTCGCGGCGGTGGTCCGGACGTACCCCGAGGCGACGTTCCTTGAGTGCGGGTCCTGCAAGCACTCCGAGGTCCTGTCGATGGCGCTCGATTTCCGATCCGATTGAAGGCTCAGGCCGCGACGAGTTCCCGAAGGCGTTTCAGGAGCTCCTCGTTCCGGTCCGCCTCGGTCCGCTTCCCTTCTTCGAGCCGATGCAGGATCTCCGGGAGGGCCACGAGCAGGCGGTACGAGTGCACCGGGCGGCCCTTTCCTTCGCGTTTGAGGTCGGCCTTCTCGACCCAGCTCCGGTTCCGGAGCTCCCGCATCGCGACCGAGACCTCGGGCTGCCGGAGGTCCGCTCCGTGCTCGATCTCCGTCGATACCGCCGATTCGACCTGGGAGAGGAAGACGAGCGCGCGGGCGATCGAGCGGGGAAGCCCCAGCTCGGAAAGCAGCGTCGCCATCTCTTCGTCCTTCTCGTCGAACACGAGCGAAGCTTCCTTGCGCACGACCCCGGATAAAAATTGGTGACTATTTATATTTTCGTCAAATGGAGGTCGGGGCGGCAGGATGGGCGAGACTCTGGGGGAAGGGGAGCCTTCCCCCAGAC
>JBQTJL010000403.1:0-2004 GCA_052387135.1 Methanobacteriota archaeon
GCCGCGAGTCCCTCTTAGTCCTCGACCTCGACTTCGATCGGGAGGCCGGCGGACCGCGCGCGGCGCACGGATTCCCCGACACCGCCCGCGACGGCGATGTGGTTGTCCTTCACGAGGACCGCGTCGTGGAGGCCCATCCGGTGGTTCGTGGCGCCTCCGATCCGCGTCGCGTACTTTTCGAGCGTCCGCAGGCCCGGTGTGGTCTTCCGCGTGTCAAGGAGCAAGCAACGGGTCCCTGCGAGGGCCTCCGCGAAGCGGCGCGTGAGGGTGGCGATGCCGGACGTCCGCGACAGCAGGTTCAGCGCGGTCCGTTCCGCCGCGAGCATCGCGCGGGCCTTGCCCCGGACCATGAGGAGCGGCGTCGCTTCGCCGACCGGGGCGCCCTCGGCGACGAGGCGCGTCACGACGACGGACGGGTCCGTGGCCCGGAAGACGCGCTCCGCGAACGGAAGGCCGGCGACGATCCCCGGGCCGCGCGTCGCGATGACCCCGGAGGCGACGGCGCCGGCGGGGACGACCGCCCGGCTCGTCACGTCCCCGGGCCCGACGTCCTCCGCGAGCGCGCGCCGCGCAAGCTCGTCGATCTCGCGGGCCTCCGGTTCCGCGGCGACGGTGCGCGCGTCCATGCAGAGACCAAGAACCGGGCCGGGCCTATGAGGCCGCCCTTTGCGGCAGGCGACGCGCCCCCCGCGCGAGATTGGGGCAAAATTTGCCCATAGTTTAAGAGGGGGGCGGGCGGTCCCTCCTTCATGCGGCTGGCGCTTGTCGTAAAAGACGACCCCGTCGCGCGCGCGGACGCCGAGCGCGTACGGAAGGCACTGGAGCGCCGGTCCGCCTCGTATGAGGAATCGTCGCCGGCCCGCGCGCGGGGCGACGTCCTCGTCGCGGTCGGGGACAGCGCGTTCATCATCGCAGCGATCAAGGCGGCGCGTCGTCCCATGCCGATCCTCGGCGTGGGATCCGGAGAGCTCGGCGTCCTTGCCGAGCTTCGGGCCTCCGAGTTCGAGGCCCGCCTCGACGACCTTCTTTCGCGCCGGTTCTCGGTCGACGAGCAGGTCCGGCTCCTCTGCGAGGTCGAGGGCGAGGCGCCCGCGTTCGCGGTGAACGAGGTCGCCCTGCTTGCCGCCGCGACGGGCAACTACGTGCGGTACTCCCTGCATCTTGACGGCGAGCGTCTCTTCCGCGACAAGGGCGACGGCGTCCTCGTCGCGACCCCGGTGGGTTCGACCGCGTACGCGCAGGCGGCCGGCGGGCCCGTCGTGCTCGCGGGCTCGAACGTGCTCGCGGTGGTCCCGATCTGCTCGGACGAGGCGGAGCGCCCTCTCGTCGTCCCGGCCGACCTCCCTCTGGAGCTTCGCGACGCGGTCTCGAAGCAGGGCTGTGCGGTCGTCCTCGACGGGGCGCAGCGGATTCCGCTCTCCGGGGAGACGGTCCGGATCCGGGCGGCGCCCGAGCCGGCGCGGTTCGTCCGCTTCGGCTCCGGCGGCCGGCAGTTCGCGAAGACGTTCCAGGCGCTGCGGCACCGGCGCGAGCTCGCGCGGCTTCCGGGCGACGCGCCGCCCTCGGCGAAGTTCGTGGTGAAGATCATCGAGTACGAAGGCGCCATGACCCAGAAGGAGCTCATCAAGACGTCCGCGCTCACGCCGCGCACGGTGCGGAACGCGGTCACGTACCTCCTGCAGCATGGCGTGATCGGGAAAGAGCCGAACCTGCGCGACATGCGGCTCGACGTCTATTCGCTTGCGACGCCGAAGCCGGCGAAGCCGGGACGCCCATAAGACGGATCGTGCGGCCGGTGTATCGGGGTCCCTAGCCGCGCGCGGGACCCCGAGCCGCCCGCGCTTTTCTTTTCCACGTCCGCTTTTTCTTTTTGGGCTACAGCCTGCCCGCTTATTCATTCGGGCGTAGGCGGGGACTCGGGGTCGTGCGTTCGGACTGGTCTCGCGTCCCTCGGTTCGCCCGTTCCGGCCGCCGGTCAGGCCGCTTGCAGGCGCCACAACCGCA
>JBQTJL010000404.1:0-2204 GCA_052387135.1 Methanobacteriota archaeon
GCGGTCCCACGCGGCCTCGGCGCCGATCTTCTTCGAGCCGTAGTGGCCCGCGTCGCCGTAGCGCGAGTCGTTCGGCACGAGGTTCAGGAACCCGTAGGTCGGGTTGTCCCATTGGACGTACCGGACCCGCTCGTCGAGCCTCGCCCGCGCCTCGAGGATGGGCGGCCGCTCGGTGAGGACGACCGCGTAGTGCAGTTCCTCGTCGAACGCGACGACCGGTTCCCCTTGGTACGTCGCGCCCGGTTGGATGAGCTCTTCCGGCAACCGGTAGAATCCGACGATCCAGCGTTGCGGCTCGCCGAGCGCCAAGTCCCCGCCCAGTTCCTCCGGAAGCGACATCGCGACCGGAGCGAACATGGAAAGGGCCGCCGCGACGGCGAACCATGTCCCAAACGTGCGTCTTCGCTCGTTCATTCGATGTTCCTGGGAGTGGAACGGCTTCGAAAAGCCCCCGAACGCCGTCCCGATACCCCCGCCCCCTCATTCCCTGTGGGCACTTAATCTCTGCAGTGGCTGCAGGGGACGCACGAGAAGGAAAAAGCAAGCGGGGCCTTGCGGCCCCGCTGTGTCACCGGAGACGTCAGCTCGCCGTGACCTCGATGTTGTCGATGTACCAGCCCGGGTTCGCGTTGTTCAGACTGTCCACCGTGTCGGTCCAGAAGCGGACGTAGAGGCTCCCACCGGTGAACCCGTCGATGTCGTACGAGAGCGCCGTCCACGCGGTGACGTCCGAGTTGCGGCTGTCCCACTGCTGCAGCGTCGTCCACGACACGGCGTCCCGCGACACCTGCACCCGCAG
The DNA here is from genome assembly GCA_052387135.1 of Methanobacteriota archaeon. Classification (GTDB taxonomy): domain Archaea; phylum Thermoplasmatota; class SW-10-69-26; order JACQPN01; family JBQTJL01; genus JBQTJL01. Next base: position 800 of record JBQTJL010000404.1, read on the forward strand.
GATGTCGTAGGCCGCGGCCGAGTACTGCTCGATGTTGAACTGGTGGACCAGTTTCAACGTCCCCTGCGTCTTCCCGGAAAGACCGATCGCGCCGGACCGGGCCCAGTTCGTGACCCTCGCGCCCGTGCTGTAGTTGCAGAACGAGGCGCGCGTCCACGCGAGCTTGTTCGGCGCCGTGTGGTCCGCGACGCAGCCGTCCTCGACGTGCCAGAGGTCGGAGGAGGACGACTTCGTCCAGCCCTGGGCCTGCCCGTCGTCGAGGTTCTCGAAGTAGACCTGCGCCTCGCCGGGCGGCGGGTTCGTCTCGTCGTTGTCCGTCGAAGACGTGCAGCCCGGGTCGTTCGGATAGTCGACGAGCCCGTCGCCGTCGTTGTCGAGCGCGTCCGCGCACTGGGCCGGCGGCGGCGCGCCGCCGATGCAGGAGAGCGCCTGGTCGGCCCGGATGCGGCCGTAGCCGAACTGGTCGTCCTTCCCCGCGGCGCCGAGGTCGAGCGCGGTCGTCGTGAGGCAGCTGTTCACGTTGGTGAACGTGGCGCCTCCGTTCCGGGCCTTAAGGAGCGCCGCGGTGCCGGCGACGTGCGGGGTCGCCATCGACGTCCCCGAGATCGACTGGTAGCAGGTCGTCGAGGAGCCGCAGAGCGACAGGATGGAGACGCCCGGCGCCGCGACGTCGACCTCGGGCCCTTGGCTCGAGAACGACGCCTTCGCGTCGGCCGAGTCGGTCGCCGCGACGACGATCGTGACCGAGGACTTGTCCTTCCAGGGGTACGACACGCAGTTCGTGCACGGGCCCGAGTTCCCGGCCGCCGCGACGTGGATCACGCCGCGGTCGTGCGAGTACTGCACCGCGTCGTTCAGCACGGTCGAGGAGGCCGAGGACCCCCACGAGTTCGAGGACACGTGCGAGCCTTGGTCGCCGATGTACTTGATCGCATTCACGAGCGGCGTGGTCCCGGCGGAGCACCCGAGGAAGGTCGTGTAGAACGCCTTCACGGGAAGGATCGTGTGCTGGCTCATGCCGGCGATGCCCTTCGCGTTGTTGATCGTGGCGCCCGCGGTGCCCGTCGTGTGCGAGCCGTGCCACGAGCAGCCGGACTCGTCGTTCGGGTCGTTGTCGTTGTTCTGGAAGTCGTAGCCTTGGAGGACGCGCGTCTGGCCGGCCCACTCTTCGTGGGCCTTGTAGAGGCCGGAGTCGAGCATGCCGACCTTGACCGCGGTCGAGCCGGTCGTCACGTCCCATGCGGCCTCGCCGCCGATCTTCTTCGAGCCGTAGTGGCCCGCGTCGTTGTACCGCGCGTCGTTCGGCACGAGGGAGAGCACCGCGTAGTGCGGGTCGTCCCACTCGACGTAGCGCACGCGCTCGTCGAGCCGCGCGCGGACCGTAAGGAGCGGCGCGTTCTCGGTC
>JBQTJL010000405.1:0-3368 GCA_052387135.1 Methanobacteriota archaeon
AATGGATCCGCGTCCAGCGCGGACTCCCGCAGGCGTCGCCGCACGAGCTCGCCGCGCTCCTTTCGCCCGCGGGAGACCTCGACGGGGACGTCGCGGGGGCCCTTCCCGCGGACCGGTTCCGCGGTCCGAACATCGTCGACCGCGACGCGGACAACGACACGCTCCGCGACGGCGCGGAGGTGGCGCCGGGCGAGCGGCTGAACCGGACGCTCCCCGCGACCGACCCGGGCCGGACCGACACCGACGGGGACGGCTTGAAGGACGGGTGGGAGGTCGGGTTCACCGAGCTTCTCCCGTCCGGACTCTGGCAGCTCGACCCGACCCGCGCGGACTCGGACGGCGACGCGGTCTCGGACGCCGACGAGGACTTCGACGCGGACGGCCCCGGCGACGTGAACGAGGACGGTCGCGAGGACCTCGTGTTCGTGAACCGCCTCGAGGAAGCGTCCGGGACCGACCCGAACCGCGTGGACAGCGACGGCGACCTCCTCCGCGACGGGTGGGAGTACTTCTACGCGTTCCGGCACTCGCCGCCGCTTCCGGAGCTCGACCCCACGATCGTGAACGAGAACCGGCCCACGGACCGGCTCCGCGTCTCCCGCTTCGTGAAGGTCGACGCAGCGACGGCGGCCGCGGCGCAGGACGCGGTCCCCCTGTCTCTTGCCGCGAGCGAGAACGCGACCGGCGCCTGGGACGCGGACGCCGCGCCGCTTGCGGAGCTCCCGCGCGGCACATGGATCGTGCGCGTCACCGGCGATCACCGCTTCCGGCTCTCGGACGAGCAGAACTTCACGACCGACCCCACCGCGCTCGACACGGACGGCGACGGCCTCGAGGACGCGTTCGAGGCGTTCCACTGGCTGGACCCCGCCCGTGGGTTCGACCGCCGGAAGGACGACGGAGGCCTGAACCCGCGCGACCCTTCGGATGCCGCCCGCGACCTCGACCGGGACGGGCTCTCGGGGATCGCGGAACGCGGCGTCGCCGCGAAGGACCCCGCCCGGGGCCCCGCGAACCCGCTCGCGGACGACACGGACCTCGGCGGGACGAAGGACGGCGACGAGGCGCGGTTCGCCGAGCGCGTCGCCGCCCTCTCGGGCGCCTCGATCTCCCCGCTCTCCCCGGACGACGACGCGCCCGAGGCCGACCTCGACTTCGACGGGCTCCTCACGACGGAGGAGCTCTGCGTCGGGCGGCCCGCCTCGTGCCGGCCGACGGACCCGCTCGCGATCGACACGGACCGCGACGGGCTCGTCGACGGCGCGTCGCGGCCGATCGACGCCTCGGGCGCGGACGGACGACGCGCGCTCGAGGAGAACGTGACGCGCGGCGCAGCCTGGATCCTCGTGGGCGGCGCCACGTTCCGGCTCTTGGGCGAGCGCGCGATCGGGACCGCCCCGGACCGGGCCGACACGGACGGCGACGGGCTCCCCGACGGGTACGAAGCCCTGCTTTCGGACCCCGCGGGCTTCTCCGTGGCCTTGGATCCGCTGGTGCAGGACGGCCTCGCGCACCACGACGAGGACGCGGTGCCGAACATCGACGAATACCGCGCGGGTCGGCCCGCCGGCTTCGACGAGACCGCGTCCGGCCCGTGGTGGCTCGGCTCGAACCCGGGTCGCACGGACTCGGACGGGGACGGCGCGCGCGACGGCGGCCCCTCGGTCGCCGGCGACCGCGACTTCGACAACGACGGCTTGGACGACCTCGACGGCGAGGACCCGTTCCCGACGTACGACCCGGACAACCAAGGGATCCGTCCGTGGACGAGACCGGTCGACCTTTGGACCTGGATCGGCCACCCGGGGGCCTCCGCGCTCGCGGCCGTCCTCGGGCCCCCGACCGTACCGGCCCGCTCCGCGACCGTCGCTCGCGACACCGACTCCGACGGCGTCCCCGATCGCCTCGACCGCGCGTCCGTCCGCGTCGTGATCGACGCCGTCGAGCCCGCGTCGATCGCCCGGCTCGGAGAGCCGCTCACCGTCCGCGGCCGCGTCCTCGTCGACGAGCCGACGTCCGCAAGCGGCGCCGGCGTCCCCGGCGTGACCGTGCTCGCGAACCTCGGCGGGCGCTCCAGCGCCCGCGAAGACGTCTACTGCGCGACGTTCTCGGGCTCCGGCGGCGCGTTCACGCTCGCGTGCCCGGTCCGGTCCTCGGTCTCGGTCGCGGTCCCGGAGGGTCTCGTGCTGTTCGGCGCCCCCGGCGGCACGGCCTCCTGGTCCTACAACACCTCCCGCGCGCTTGGCGCCTCGACGCTCACGGTCTGGACCTACGCGACGCCCGTCGCAGGGCCTCGGGGAGCCCCCGTCCGGGGCCCGTTTGCCGCGCAGGGCCCGGGCTCGTTTGCGGCCGACGGCGCCTTCCGCGGAGAGGCGACGTATCCTGCGACGGGCGCGAGCTTCCGGCTCGTCTCGAACACGACGCTCGTCCTCGACGTCCCCGCGCACGTGGAGAACGGAGGGAACCTTTCGGGCTCGGTCGCCCTGGTCGACCGCCTCGGGCGCCCCGTCCCCGGAGTCCCCGTGCGTCTCCGCTACGGAGGGACCGACCTCGGCGCGACCCCGACCGGCCCCGACGGGCGGGTGCCGGTGAACGTCTCCGTGGGCCGCCACGACGGACCGATCTCGCGCGTCTTCCGCGCGGAGTTCTCCGGGTCCGGCTTCCTCGGCGAGACCGCGAACGAGACGCAGATCCACGTTCGGATCCCGACGCGGCTCGTCGTCGATCCCTTGGCGAGCCCGGTCGCGACGCGGAACGCGAGCGCCGAAGGTCGGCTCCTCTCGGGGCTCGACCGCCCCGTCGAAGGCGAACGCGTCGAGTACCGGATCTCGGGCGCGGTCGGGAACGCGACGACGGACGCGGACGGCCGCTTCCGCGTGACCACGGTCGCGCCCCCCGGCCTCGAACCCGGGACGCGTCGCGTCGAGATCGCCTTTCCCGGCTCCGACCGCCACGGGCCCGCCTCGATCGAGCGCGACGTCGTCGCGAGGCGCCCCGCCTTCGTCGAGATCCCGACGGTCGAGCCCCTGCTCCTCGGATCCGACCGGAACCTCTCCGGCCGCGTCGTAGACCACCAAGGACGCCCCGTGCGCTCGCTCGCCGGCGAACCGCTCCGCGTGTCGCTCCTCTGGGCCGGCCGGACGGTCGCCGTCCGCGACGTGGCCGGCAACGGCACCGGGCAGTTCGACCTTCGGCTCGAAGGCCGCTTCAACGGGATCCTCGGCCGCGTCGCGGGCGAGGTCCGCTTCGAAGGCAGACCGTACTACGCGCCCGGCGTCGCGTCGTGTGCGACGAGGACCGCGAACCCGACCGTGCTCCTCGTCTCCGCGAAGGACGTGACGCCCGGTTCCCGCTCCGACGTCGCAGGG
>JBQTJL010000406.1:0-3432 GCA_052387135.1 Methanobacteriota archaeon
CGTCTTCCTCAACATGAACCCGCGAGAGATCCTGTTCACGTTCCTCCATGCCGCGATGGCGGTCGGACTTCTCTCGGCGGCCCGCTCGCTTCTTTTGACCGGCGCCCGACGGGACGAGTCCGGCGTCGGTGCCGATCCCGCGGCGCCGGCGGTGCATTGACGGAGGCCTCGTGGACAAAGCGAAGCGGCTCGCGACCGGCCTCCTCGTCGCGGGACTCGGGAACGGGATCGCGGCCGTGCTCGCGATCACGGTCTCCGACCGGCCCGTCCTGTGGCAGGTCGGGCGCGTCGTCGGGACCGCCGGCTTCCTCCTTGCCGCCGCGGGCGCCGAGGCGTTCGCGGACGGGCGCCGCGACCCGCGGTTCGGATACGGCCTCCTCCTCGTGTTCGTCGAGATGGTCCTCGTCTCGGCCTCCGTGCTCGACCCGTTCGGGATCGATACCGCCGCCCTGGTCCTTGCGACCGCGGCGATGCTCGACCCCGCGGTCGTGGCGCTCCCCGTCCGGGGCCGCCCCCTCGCGCGGACCGCGGCCGCCCGCGTCGCCCTTGGGTTCTTCCTGTTCTCCGCGATCGAGGCCGTCCTGTTCGTCCGGTTCGGCGCCGGCGCGTGGCTCTTCGGAAGCCCCCATGCGGTCTGGGCGATCGGGCTCTGGCTCGCCGCGCGCGCCTCATGGGACCTCCGAAGCCCCGAAGCAAAACCGCTTTGAAGGGGATGGCCCATCGGACCCCGTGCGTCGCCATTCAGCCCGGCCCGCCCCGTTCCTCCTTTCCGTCCTTGCCGTCCTTGCCGTCGTCGCTGGATGCCTCGAAGGGCCGGACGCGCCGACGACGCCGGCCCCCGTCGAGACGCCGCCCCCTCCGCGCGCGACCCCGGTCCCCCTCGCGATGGAGTCGTGCGTCTTTGCGAGCGGGGCCTTCGTCGTCCCGCAGGGGAACGCGCGCCCGTTCGTCCCGGAGCGCTACGCGTTCGCGGATGGCTCCGGCCTGTTCGGTGCCCCGCTTCCGGGCCAAGCCGTCGTCGCGGTCGAGGCGCTGCGCTGCGACACGCTCCAGGCCGGGACCCGCCTTCTCGAAGGCGTCCCGCATGCGCACGTCTGGGCGCTCGTGGACCGCCCCGAGGGCGCGACCGAGGTCGCGGACAATTACTTCTATTCGATCGCGTGGACGACGCCGGAGGGGCCGCTCGGCAACTTCCTTCGCTCGTACGGCTGGACCGTCGAGGCGGGCCCGGTCGAGGTCGAGGTGACCCCGCTTCCGGGGGCGGTCGGCCGCCTCCGCATCGTCGACGGGGCCGCATCGGGTGCCGCGACCACGGACGGGTCGATCCAGGGAGCGGAACCCCTTTCGGCTTCGTTCGCCGAGTACACGGACACCCCGAACGGGACGATCGTGTGGTATGGCGTGCTCGACGTCGAGGTCGGGACCGGCCCCGCGAGCCTCGATGCCGCGCCCGGGTCCCTGCTTGCGCGGATCCTCGGGTCGCCGCGGGCCTCCGGCATCGCGATCGGGGCGCCCTCCGGGGGCTCCGTCGAGGGCGCCGTGAAGGTCATCCACCTTCCGGGTCCCGACGCATGATGCGCCTCGGCCTCGTCGTGAACCCGATCGCGGGGCTCGGCGGACCCGTTGCGCTGAAGGGCACCGACGAGGTCGCGGACGAGGCGCGGCGACGGGGCGCGCGTCCCGTCGCGGGCCCGCGGGGAATCGAGTTCCTGGAGGCCCTTCGCGGCGAGCACGAGCTCTACACCGCCGGAGCGCCGATGGGCGAGGACGCGGCCGAGGCCGCCGCCCTCTCCGCCGTCGTCCCGTACGCGCCCGGTGCCCCGACGACGGCGCACGACACGCGCGAAGCCGCGCGCGCGCTCGGTGCGGCCGGCGTCGGCCTCCTCGTCTTCGTGGGCGGGGACGGGACCGCGCGGGACGTCTTAGCCGCGGTCGGCACCGACGTGCCCGTCCTCGGGGTCCCCGCCGGCGTGAAGATGATGAGCGCGGTCTTTGCCGCCTCTCCCCGGCACGCTGCGCGCATCGTCGACGACTTTCCTGCGCACGGGCGCGTCGAGGAGCGAGAGGTCCTCGATGCGGACGAGGCCGACGTGCGGGCCGGACGGCTCGAGCTTCGCCACCACGGATTCCTCCTTGCGCCCGTCCACGAGGACGTGCAGGCGTGCAAGGACGACGCGCCCTCCGCCGAGGCGTCGCGGCGCGACGTCGTCGCCGCCGTCCACGAGATCCAGCGCCCCGGCGTCACGTACATCCTCGGCCCCGGCACGACGATGCTCGAGGTGAAGCGCTCGTTCGGGCTCGACGGCACGTTGCTCGGCTTCGACGCCGTAGAGGACGGCCGCCCGGTCGGCCGCGACCTCGACGAGGAAGGGCTCCTTCGGATCGCGTCCGGGGCCGATGCGCGGGCGATCCTCACGCCGGTCGGCGGCCACGGGTTCCTGCTCGGCCGCGGCAACACGCAATTCTCGGCCCGCGTGCTCCGCGCGCTCGGTCCGGCGCGGATGGTCGTCGTCGCGACGCCGGAGAAGCTCGTACGTCTTGCCGAATTGCGCATCGACCTTTCCGGCGTTTCAGACCTCGGGCTGCCGTCCCACCTCCGTGTCATGATCGCGCCGGGCCGAGAGAAGATGATGCGACTCCGATTGTAAAAAATTCGAACAGAAGCGGGGTGGGGATAGACATATAAAGGGGAACGCCGATTCGAGGGCGCACGGAGGCTTCTCGTTTTGACGCTCACGGAAGTGGTCTACAAGATCCGCAGTGATTCGTATCCGTTCTGCGTCCTCACGCAGGAATCCACCAACCTCAAGATCGTCCTCAACCAGACCTTTTTCGACGAGGAATCCCGCATCCACAAGTCCTTCGTGACGATGCTCGGCGACGAGGACCGCCTGAAGCAGGCCGTGGCGGCGCTCCCCGAGGTCTTCGACTCGCACCAGATCCTCGTCCAAGCGCCCGGACAGGTCACGGTGAAGGCGACCGCGACGCTGGAGCGCCTCCGGAAATCGAACTCGCCGGTCGCGTTCGCGCTCGAATACTTCGGTGAAGCCGCGCTGTTTGAGCCCTCGATCGTGAAGGACGGCTACGTGAGCACGCGGATCATCGTGACGCGCAAGGTCGACCTTCCGAACATGCTCTCCCACTACGAGCGGGGCGTGAAGGAGGGTCGCTGGACCGACTTCAAGCTGATCCGCATCGACACGTACGATCCGGAGCAGCGCGTGAACGGGGTCTTCGCGGAGGCGCTCACGCAAAAGCAGCTCGAAGTGATCAAGACCGCGCACGCGCTCGGGTTCTACAACACTCCGCGCGACGTGACCCTGGACGACCTCTCGTCGATCTTCGGGATCTCGAAGGCCGCCGTGCACAACCGCCTCCAGGCGGCCGAGCGCAAGGTCATCTCGAAATTCTTCTCTTAAGGCGGGGGGTTCG
>JBQTJL010000407.1:0-12815 GCA_052387135.1 Methanobacteriota archaeon
GCCCCGAGGCCTCGTCACGACGTTCGCGAACGAGCCCGCGCCGGAAGCGTCGCTGCTTCGCAACATCCGCGTCGCGTACCGCCTCGCCGGCGTCGAGGTCGACTCGTTCGCGGCGCCCGACTTCACGATTCCTGCGGTCGCGGTGACCGCGCTCTTTTCGTACCACCTCGCGGGATCCGGCACGCTCCCGTTCGTGCACCGGACGCTCACGACCGCCGCGCCGGGCGCGGGCCTTCCCCGCGTCGACCCGATCTACCTCGACAGCGCCGGCTCGGCCGCGTTCCGCTCGCCGGTCCTTACGGCGCCGGTCACGCTGCAGAACTCGAGCGCGAGCCTCTGGATGGTGTTCACGTCGACGACGCCGGCGCTCGCCGTGAACTTCTTCAACGCGCGCGTCCACCGGATCGACGCCGACGGGACGCGGACCTTGATCGGGCAGCGGGAGCAGTTCGTGACCGGAGCGAACCCGAACATCTTCACGACGCCCGGCGTGCCGCAGCGCGTCCTCTGGAACATCGTGTTCACGGAGCCCGCGGTCCCCGCGGGCGCCGCGCTGGAGCTCGAGATCGCCGCGACCGGGATCCTCGATCTCGGCGACAACGGGCCCGGGTTCCTTCTCTACGGATCCGCCCAGTTCGACAGCATGTTCTTCCTCCAGGGCACCGCGGGCCCGACGCCGCTCATCCCGGTCACGGACCCGCCCCTCGGGACCCTCGTCTATTCGCTCCGGGGCTCCGCCGGCACGCTCACGACGACCCGGCCCACCGAGGCGACGCCGGACGCCGTCGTCGCCGCGGGCGGGGCGGACGTCTCGCCGGCCGTCTGGACGTCGACGCCGCTTCCGGACTCGTTGACGCTCACCGGGGCCGCCGCCGAGATCATCGTGAGCTCGTCCACGGCAAGCCCGGTCCTCGCGCTGAACTTCCTTGACGCGCAGGTCTTCGCCGACACGACCGGCGGCTCGGTGCTCGTCGCCCGACGCACGGAGTACCTTACGGGCGCGAACCCGAACTCGTTCGTCGCGCCCGGCGTGCCGCTCCGCATGCAGTGGCCGCTCTCGCTCCTTTCGCCGACGATCCCGTCCGGCGCCACGATCCGGCTCGTCGTGACCGCGGAGGCGCTCACGGACACGGGCCCCACGGAAGCGACCGTCTGGAGCGACGCGGTGGCGGCGGACTCGGTGCTCCGCTTGAAGACCGCGGCCGTCTCGGTCGTCGCGGACCCGCCCTCGGCGGCCGCCGGCGACACGATCTCCCTTTCGGGCTCGATCCCGGGCGGCCTTCCGCCGTTCACGTACGAATGGCGCTTCGGGGACGGCAACGGCACGAGCCCCGCCGCGACCTCGTCCCGGACCGTCGGGACGAGCCACGCGTACGCCGCGGCCGGGCTCTACCCGGCGACGCTCATCGTCACGGACAGCACCGGCTCGACCGGCGGCGCATCCGCCGCCGTCTCCGTCGTCGACCCCTCGTCGCCGACCGTGATCTCCGGCATCGCGACGAACGTGTTCCTCCCCACCCTCGGGACGGCGCGCGTCACGTGGACGACCGACCGGGCGGCGAACGGGACGGTCTACTACGGGCTCGACCCCGGGGACGTCGTGAACACGTCCGCGAGCCACGCCGGGACGGGGCTCTCGCACGAAGTGAACCTCTCGGGCCTCGCGGCCGGCACGAAGTACTACTTCCGGGTCGTCTCGAACAACGTCACCTCGGGCGTCTCGAACTTCACGACGGCCGGCGACTTCACCGGCGACGCCGTGGTCGTCGTCGCCGTGATCGACACCGGGATCAACCCGTACCACACGGCGTTCCGGCGGACCGGGCGCACCGCGCACCCCGCGACGTACATCACGGGATACCCCGCGGACACGACGCCGCTCGTCCTCGACCTTGCGGCCGGCGACTACGCGACCGCGGTCGCAAACGACGCCGCGCTCTGGACCGCGGTCGAGGGCGACCGGCTCTACTGGGTCCCGGGCACGAACCTCGTCGGCGTCATCGACAAGGGCGACGCCTCGGCGCTGAACTCGGCCGCGGACGTCCGCCGCATCCTCGACGACGACGGCCACGGCACGTGGACGTCCGGCACCGTCGAGCGGGCGAACGACGACGTGCTCCTCGTCGCGGTCGAGGCGATCGGCGGCGCCGGGATCACCTGGGCCGCCGCGCAGCCGTGGATCGACGTGATCAGCATGAGCTTCGGCGGCCCCGCGGTGCCGCTCGTCGGCGTGAGCGCGGCGATCGAAGCCGCGGCCTCCTCCGGTAAGCTCATCGTCGCCGCGGCCGGGAACACGCCGAACCCCCAGATCATGACGACGCCCACAGGCTATCCGCAGTCGATCTCGGTGGGCGGCGCCCAGCCTTCGGTCTTCGGTGAGGAGGCGGAGGCCTCGAAGGGCCCCGACGTCCTCTCCGACTACACGATCGGCGGGCTCCCGGACCACGCGAGCCTTTCCGCGACCGAGTCAGCGAGCGGCACGAGCTTTGCGACGCCGAACGTCGCGGGCACGCTCTCGCGCGTGCTCTTCCTCCTTCGGGACCAGTACGGGGACACGACCGAGGGGACGCCCGGCGGCCTCGTCGCGGCACCCTCGGGCACGGGCGCGTTCCTCGGGGACGGGAGCCTCTCGGCCCTCGAGATGCGCGAAGCGATGAACCGAACGGCGGAATGGTGGGACACGACGGACTGGGCGGCGAGCGTCTCGGTCCCGATCGCGCCCGGGGCACCGTGGGTCCAGATGGGCTGGGGCTACATGGGGCCGTCCCTCGTGAACGCGCTCTACGCGACGACGAACGGGAGCGCGTCGCCCACGAAGCCGGACGAGGCCCGCGCCTACATGGACGCGCACTACGCCGCCCGGACCGCCTACTACATGGACGTCCAAGAGGAAGCGGACGTCGTCGACCGCGACACGTTCCTCACCGCGGTGGACCTTCCGGGTCCCGGCGTGAACGTCGTCGCGATCCCGACGGTCGAGACGCCGCACCCGTATCTTCCCGATACGGACGTCGAGTACACGATCACGGAGCCCGGCGCCTCCGCGGTCTCGGTCCACTTCGAGGACTTCTCGACGGAGACCGGGTTCGACCTCGTGACGGTCGCGGACGGCGCGGGGAACGTCGTCGCGACGTACAGCCTCGAAGGCGGCGCGAGCTTCTGGACGCCTTACGTGCCCGGCGACACCGTCGTGATCCACTTCACGTCGGACGGCGGCGTGCAGCGGAACGGGTTCGTGGTCGACGAGATCGACGTGCTTACGTGACGAGCGCAAGCGCAAGGGCATGCGCAGGCGCAAGGGAGGGCCAGGGCAATGCGCTCCCTGGCCCCTGCGTTTGCGCTTGCGCGTGCGCTATGGGACCGGGAGCGGTCGAGGTCCGATGAACCGCGCCGCTGCCGTCCTGTTCGTCGTGGAGCTCGCGACCGTTCCCTCGGCGCAGGCGGGCGGGGGGGGCCCGGGGCACGCGCACGGGGGCGACTTCGGGAGCCCGTTGCTTTCGCCGAACGAGACCTGGGCCCTCGTCCTCGACGAGGCGGGCACGTACGAGTACCGCTGCCACCCGCACCCATGGATGGAGGGTCGCCTCGTCGTCGCCGAGGATGCGCGGGCCGCCGCGAACGTGACGGTCCGGATCGCAAACTACACGTTCGAGCCGGCCGAGGTCCGCATCCGACCGGGCGCCGAGGTCCTGTTCGTGAACGAGGACCACGACAACCACACGGTCACGCAGACGACCGCTGCCGCGGAGGATGAGGGGTCCGCCGAGAGCCCGTCCGGCTCGGTGGCGGCCTTCCTTGCCGTCGTCGTCGTCGCGCTCGCCGCGCGACTCCGGCGCCGGCAACTATTATAGTGTTCTGGGCGATAGGCGGGGGGGAGGCGCCATCATCCCACGTGTCCCGAGCCGAGCCCGAGCCATCCTGACGCTGCTTCTTGCGGTGGGACCGGCGACGCCGTGGGTGCCGGTCGCGGTCGCGCCGGGACCCGAGACCGGACCGGTGACGTTGTACTTCCACAGCGCGCCCCACGGCGTGGGACCGGTCGACGTCGCGGCGGGCGGGGCCTCCAGGATGGACCCGACACCCCCGACCAAGGCCGTCCCGTCCCTCTGGCATTCCATGTGGTCCGTGACGGACGACGAGGAAATCGAGAACCCGTTCGACGCGCACTGGACCTGGAGCCCCCCCGGCAGCTTCGCCTTCGACGGGATGCGGTTCCGCGTCGTGTTCTATGCGAGCGAGGCGCTGGCCGGCTTCTTCGACCACCGCTGGCAGGCCTTGCTGTATGTCGACGGGGCGCTCGTCTCAGCGACGCCCCCCGAGGAGGGGTTCTTCCGGCAGCGACTTCCCGGCGAGGTCTCGGAATACGAGATCACGCTGGCGCCCGTCTCCGTTTCGGGCGCTTCGCTCACGCTCGTGCTCGATCCCTGGTTCCTGGTCCCGGACGGCTCGAACGCGATCTACTACGACGCGGTGCTCGCCCCGAGCCGGCTCGAGGTCGCGCCGCCTCCGCCTCCGCCCGGCGACCCCCTCGACGAGCCCACCGTACTCCACCTCCACCGCGGCAAGATCGGCGTGGGCAACGTCGATAACTACGTCGCCGGCTCGCCGATGGACCCGGCGGTCCCGGTGTCCGGAGTCCCCGCCGCGTGGCATTCGATGTGGCGCGCGGAAGGGGCGAGCCCCACGTCGATCTTCACCGCGAACTGGATCTGGCGCCCGCCCGAGGGATTCGCCTTCGTCGAAGCGCCGCTCCGGGTCTCGTTCCCGGTGGTGGCGCCGCTCGCCCAACCTGCGACGTTCCCGCACCATTGGATCGTCCGTCTCTACGCCGACGGCGTGCTCGTCGCGTCAAACGACGTCGTCGACGGGACCGAGGTGCCGGCCGCCCTCCCCGGCGTGCCCCAGACGATCCAGATCCCCTTCGGACCCGCGACGTTCTCCGGCCGCGAGCTCGTCCTCCACGTGAAGCCGGTGTTCACGGCGCCGGACGGGGAGAACGTGGTCCTCTACGACGCCGCTGCTTACGACGCCACGTTGGAGCTCGACGCCCTCGACCTCCCGCCGCCCGCCGTCTCCGGCCTCACCGTGACCGACGTGTCGCCCTCCGAGGTCGCTCTTGCATGGTCGCCCGCCATCGACGACGTGGGGCTCGCAGGATACCGGGTCTACCGCGCGGTCGACCCGGAAACGGCCTCGCTCGTCGCGACGGTCTCGACGACGGTCTTCTCGGACGCGGGCCTTCTGCCCTCGACCGCGTACCGGTTCGAGGTCGCCGCGCTCGATGTCGCGGGCCAGGAGGGGCCGCGCGCCGTGACGCTTGCGACCACGCTCGCGCCCGACCCGGTCGCGCCCGAGATCCTCGGCCTCGCGGTCGAGACCGGCGCCGCCGCGATCGCGGTCTCGTGGGCGACCGACGAACGCGCCACGGGCCGCGTCGAGTTCGGGGCCGATGCCACCTACGGACGCGTCGTCGGCTCGCCGCTCGGGACCTCGCACCGCGTCTATCTCACCGGTCTTTCCCCGGGATCCGTCGTGCACTTCCGCGTCCTTGCGACGGACCGCGCAAACAACACGAACGCCACGGGGGACGAGCTTGCGGCAACGGGTACGCTCGCGTCGTTCTACCTCCACAACCGGGGGCCCCCGAACGCGACGGTCCGGTACGCAAACGAGTTCAACGAGTCCGGCGACAACGACGCCCGGGGCTGGAACGCCGTGGGCGCCGTGGCGGCGACGCTCGACACGTGGACGTTCTCGGACGTCCTGCTTCCCGCGGGCGACACGTTCGCGACCGCCGGCCCCGAGAACTCGAACATGACGCTGGACCTTTCGCAAGCGATCACGGCGACCGTCTTCGTCCGCTTCCCGACCGCGCTCCCGGTCGCGGGCGAGGTGAGCCCGGACTCGGCGGGCGTCGTGCTGTTCGAGCTCACGGTCTTCGCGAATTCGCCGATTGCGGGCGATCCCGCGGCCGGCTTCTTCGTGGGCTCGGACTTCCAGCCGCACGTCGTGACGCCCGGCGAAGGATGGGTCCCGATGACGTTCACCGTCCTACCGAACATCCCGGACGTCGGCGCGGGCACGCTCTACGTGGAGTTCCGGCCGCGGCTCGCGACGAGCGCATACCAGCTCGGGTACGAGGGGGACCACGCGTCGGTGATCCGGTTCCCGCTGGTCTCTCCGCCGTGACGGCCGTGGGCTGTTGGTCCATTGCCCTTGCGCTTGCCTTCCCGTGCCCTCGCCCCTGCCCTCCCTGCCGCTGGCCCTAGCCCTTGCGCTAGCGCTAGCCCTCGTCAGATCGACTCTCCGCCGTCGACCACGAACACGGCGCCCGTGACGTACGCGGCCGCGGCGGAGCAAAGGTACGCGACGAGCGAGGCGACCTCTTCCGGCTTGCCGAACCGCTTCAGCGGCACTGTTTCTACGATGCCTTGGAAGTGGGGAGGGCTCCTTCGGAGCCCGGCGGTCATGTCCGTCTCGATCCAACCCGGCGCCACCGCGTTCACGCGGATCCCCTTCGGCGCCCATTCGTAGGCCAAGTCCTTCGTGAGCTGCAGGAGGCCGGCTTTCGTCACGGAATAGGGCACCATCCGTTCGGTCGCCTCGAGCCCCGCGATCGAAGCGACGTTCACGACCGCGCCCTTCGCCTTCGAAAGGTGCGGAAGCGCGGCCTGGCACAAGAAGAACGGCGAGACGAGGTTGACCTGGAGCAACGCCTCCCAGTCGGCCGGGGTCACGTCCGCGGCGCGCCGCCACGGGGCTTCGCGGCCGGCGTTGTTCACAAGGACGTCGAGCCCGTCCATGGCGGCGACGGCCTCCTCGACGAGCTTTGCCGGCGCCGTCGCGTCCGAAAGGTCGGCCGGGACGACGTGGGCGGTCCCGCCGGAGGCCCGGATCTCGGTCGCGACCGCCTCGAGCTCCTCGGTGCTCCGCGCCGAGAGCGCGACTTCGGCGCCCGCGTCGGCGAGTGTCAGCGCCACGGCCTGGCCGATGCCGCGGCCGGCGCCGGTGACGAGGGCCCCTTTGCCTTCCAGTGGACCGGTCATGGGACGGGGGAGGCCGCGTGCCGTCTTAACCTTAAGCGTCTGGCCTTGCAGGAAACGATTTTGTAGCGGGTCGCTCCTGTGGCCGCTGGGGACGCATGGGGGAGACGAAATGACGACGAATGATTTTTACCTCGCATTGGGCCGCGCGAAGGCCGACCAAGAGTTCGGAAAAGCCTTGAAGATCAACATCGTCAACACGGTCCAGAGGGAGGGCCTCGTGCTCGACAACGAGGAGCTGTCAAGGCTCGCGGCGGAGTGCGGCTTCATGTCCTTCGGCCTGAACGACGCGCTCATCATTCCAGGCGCCGGCCTTGACTCCCGTCCTCCCCCGGACCCGCCCCCCGCGGACATCATCATGGGCCCGGGCGCAGACCCCAATGGGCGTGGCCCGCCCGAAGCCGGACGGAAGCTCATGGAGAAGCAGCTCCAGCTCCGGACGGAGATCATGGAGGCGTCCGTGAGGGTCGTCAAGGATACGTTCAACAAGGCGTCGGGCACCTACCGAACGATCATGATGATGAACATGGTGATGTTCGGAACGGGCATCGGCCTATTCCTTTTTGCCGCGCTCTACGGCGTCTTCGCAAGCGAGAAGGAGTATTCGCTGATCTTCGGTGGCCTCGGCGCCGCCACGTTCGTCGCGCTCTTCATGCTGGGGCCGATCGACAAGGTCCAGCGGGCCCTCTCCAACCTCGTCCAGGTCGAGATCGCCTTCATGAACCATTTCGACCAGATGACGTTCTGGGAAGGCTACGCCAATTTCCCCCACGGGAACCCGCCCCGGCCCGACCCGGCCGCGATCGAGAAAGCAAGCGAGATGCTGCAGAAGCGTTCGCGAGAGACCGTAGACCTTCTCCAGGTCTACGTCGAGGGGAACGGGACCCCAAGGCCTCAGAACGAGGCCTCCACGACGGCCTGAATCGCTACCCCGACACCGATTTCCGGTGGGCCAGCGCGCCGGCGACGATCGCTCCGTGGAGGACGGTCGCCTCGACGCGGACCTTGGAGAGGTCCCGCGCCCGGGTAGGGTCCTCCGAGAGCACCGCCGCGTCGGCGAGCATCCCTTCGCGGAGCATCCCGACCTCGTGCTCGGCGAATCCGGCGTACGCGGCGCCTCGCGTGTACGCCGCGAGCGCTTCCTCGACGGAGATCCGCTGCTCCTTTCCGGGCGCCGCGACCGCGGACGCGATCCCGTAGAGGGGGCCGTACGGCATCCCGTCGCTCCCGAACGCGAGCGTGACGCCGTGGTCCAGCATGCGGCGCATCCGGTTGTCCCGGCCGTGCCATTCACGGCCGAGCCGCTGCTCGTAGAGCGCGCCGGCCCCGCTCCAGTTCCCCACCGTCATCCGTAGAGGTCGTCCCACAGGGCCGCGAACTCCTCGAGTACGCCGGGCGCCGGCGAAAAATCGGCGAGGAGGTCGTGGAGGCCCTCGGCGTCGACGAGCTCGAAGCCGCGGCCTTCCGACGCCCGGCGCACGATGCCCTCCTCGACGAGGTTTGCTAGATGGTAGCTCGCGGTCCCCTTCGTGATGCCGAGGCGCTCGGCCACGTCCTTGTTCTGGACGCGCTCCTCGCTTAGAAGGAGGAGGACGATCTTCAGCGCCGCGGGCTGCCGCAAGACCCCGAGGAGACGCTCGTCCTCCGCGGTCCGCCGCCGCGTCCCCGGCGCGTCCTCGGCGTAGCACCGGTGGAACTCGCCCTGCGTCTCGATGCGGATCCGGCCGGCCTCGGCGAGCTTCCGCACGTGGTAGCTCGCAAGCGCGCTCGAGACGCCAAGCTGCCGCTCGATCTCCCGGACGTGGATGCCGGGATAGCGGCGGACGACCTCGAGGATCCTCGCCCGCACCGGCGCCCGCGGCTTGGGCGGGCTCATCCCTCCGTCGCGCGGCCGCGGCGGAGCCATCCGCGAAGCAGCGGCGTCACGAGCAGAGCCACGATGACGGCGTCTGCGATCGACAGGATGAGCTCCAGGTGCTCATGTGGGATCGACCGCGCGTAGATCGCCCATGCCCCGAGGAAGCCTTTCCCCGCAAAGAGAAGGAACGCCCCGGCGACGAACGGTAGGTTCCGGCTGCCGGTCGTGCGGTAGCTCCGGAAGCCCGCCGCGGCAAGAAGCAGCGAAGCGACCCCGACGAACGCGCTCATCGCGGCCGAGAAGTCGTGGGCGTGGACCATGGGCCGCCAATGCGGGACCAGCACATAAACCCGTTCGAAGGACGCCCAAAGTTTGATAAGTGCAAAACGCCGTAGCCGGGTCCGGAAGAGACGATTGACCGCAACCGCCGCCTCCAAGCCCACGCCCCGCCCGTACGCGACGGCCGGGCCGCCCGCGCGCCCGCCGACCCGGGCCGCTCCCCCGGGAACGCCGCGAGCGTCGTCGGTGGGAACCGATGGTCGCGTGACCGCGGCCGCAGGCACGCTTGTGGTCGCGGGAATCCTCCATCTCGTGCTCGCGCCGGATCATTTCGCAGAGGCGCGAGGCCAGGGCCTGTTCTTCCTCGTCTGGGGCGCCGCCCAGGTCCTCTGGGCGGTCGGGTTCCTTCGCCACGCCTCCGGCCCGATGGTCAGGTCCGGTCTCGTCCTCGCTGGCGTGCCGATCGGACTCTGGGTCCTGACGCGCGCCGCCCGGGTCCCGTTCGGGGACGACGCGGAGGCGGTCGACCTCCTCGGTCTTGGAACCAAGCTCGCGGAGGTCGCCGGCGCCGCGGCGCTCCTTTTCCCCGGGCCGTCCGTCGCACGATACCCGTCGGCTGGCGCTCGGGCCGCGTTCCTCGCGGGTGCGCTCGTCCTCGGAGGTGTCGCGTATGGGGCGGGGCTCGCGGCCGAATCCGCGGTCCCGTGGCTAGCCGAGGGCGAGGCGCACCACGGTGCCGGGGGGCACGGCGCCGGCGACGCCGAAGAGACGGGGAGCGGGGAGATCGTCCTCACGAGCGAACACGAAGGCGTGTCGGTGAGGCTCTTGTTCGCGCACCGGCCCGTCCGGGACGAGCACGTGCAAGTGGACCTGCAGGTGGCCCACGGCGGCGAGGGAGACGGGGCCGCGAGCCGGGCCGTCCTCGAACTTTCGCCGCCCGGTGGCGGGGCGGCGTTCGACGTCGTCCTCGAAAAGCAGGCCCACGAGGGGCACTTCACCGGCGAAGTCTCGGTCCCGGACGACGGCGAATGGGACATCCACGTCGAGGTCGAGCGGACGGGTGCCCAGCTGTTCACGGCTGCCTTCGAGGTCCACGTGGCGCACGCTTGAGGCGCGTGGGCACCACCGGGAGGAAGGGGGCCGCTTCGATTCTACGGGTGCAGCGAAAGTTTGATAAGTGCCAAGGGGATGTTCGAAAAGCGCAAAATACGGTCGATCGCCATGCCCCGCCCCGTAATGTTGTCCATGACCCTGCTTGCCCTCGTCATGTCCGGCTGCCTCGGCAACGAGTCCGCCTCGGACGAGGACCTTGCCGCCCTGCGGGCCGACGTCTCGCGTCTCGAGGCCGAGAACGCCCGCATGACCACGGATCTCTCCTCGGGTTCCGCCGAGAACGCCCGGCTCGAAGCCGAGCTTGAGTCCGCCGTCCCCGACGCGGGCGGCCTCCTTTGGGCCTTCTCGCCCCCCTGCTCCTCGGCTAACCTGATTTCCGCTCCGCTGCGCATCCCATCCCGAACCGACAAGGGCGCCGCGACTAGATACGGGTTTTGGAACCGGCTCTAGCCGTAGCGCCGGCCCTTGGATCTATCCGACGGGCATCTCGATCCGGAAGCGGTCCTCGTAGACATCGGGGGTCTGGATCGTGAGCGTGACGATGACGTTTCCAGGCCTTGCGAAGAACGAACCCGAGAGGAGGTACGTCATGTCCGGCCCAGGAGCCGCGAGGACCGCCGTCGACCCCAGGTCGGGGTCGTCTGCGTGGGCGAACTCGGCACGGACCCGGATGGCGTCGGTCACGGCCTCGCCCGTCGAATGGTCGAGGATCCGGATCTCGTAGGCGCTCGTCGTCCCCACGGCCGGCGGGGGGGCCACGCTCATCGTCACGTGGAAGGCGGCGCCCATCCCTTCGATCACGAGCGGTGCCTGCACGGGCGATCCAGTCTCGCCCAAGGCCGGCGACAGGTTCGTGAGGAGCCCCGCCGCGAGGAACACCGCGATCCCGATCGCGACCTCGCGTCGGACGTTCGCCCGGAAGGCTCGGCGGGCGTCGGGGACGTTCAGGAGCGTCCGCGGCAAGAACACGAACCGGTTCGCCGCGCCGACCCCGACCATGAGGATCCCGGCGACGACCTTGAAGTAGAGGACCTGCACGTACCGGTCGTCGAACGCGGCGTAGGCGCCAAGGTCCGCCCCGAGGACGGCGACGAGCATCGGGACGGCGGAGACCGCAAGGACGGCGAGGCAGGACGTCGCAAGGCGGCTGAAGCGGACCGAGATCGCATCGAGGTCCTCCGCGGGGGCGCCGGAGGCGGCAAGGGACCTCCAAAGGCAGGCGAGGCCTCCGGCCCAGACGGAGACGGCGAGAAGGTGGGCGGCGTCGAGCGCGGCCCCCGAGCCGACGCGGGAAAACGAGGCCGCCGTGTGGCTGAAGAGCCCGTGCGCGAGACCGCCGACGAGAACGAGGACGAGCCCGAGCACGTCGCCGGTCCGGCGCCGGGCGGCGGGGACGCCGGACGCCCAAGCGACGAGAAGGACCGCCACGCCGAGCCTCGCGACGAGCCCCTTGCCGAACGTCGTCCCCGCAAAGTACGCCGCGACGCCCTCTCCCGCCGAAGAGGCCTGCCCGGCCGCGAACAGGGCGAGCGATGCGAGGTGCGCGAAGGCTCCGACGACGGCCCACCGGCGCATCCATGCGGGCACCCCGGCCCCGGCCGGAAGCACGAACGCACGGAACGCGGCGGCGCCGGCGACGAGGGCGAAGCCGAGGAACATGCCCACCTTTCCCACGACCGCGTGATAGCCGAGCGGGGCCGCTTCGACGACTTGGCCAGCGGGGGCGGTGCCGTTCCCGAGGACAAAGGCCCAGCTCCCTTTCGTCCGATGGCCGTCCGCAGCGCTCACCGTCTCCCACCGGACCACGTACACGTCCTCCGGCATCTCGGGATGGAGACGCTGGTGGGCGTGGGTGTCGCGCTCCACGCGGGCCGCCCCGACGTCGAATCGCCCGCCGGACCGGTTCTCGACCCGGATCTGGAGCGTGGCGGGGTCGGGGGGCTCCGAGAACTGGATCCACACTTCGTCCGGGGCGTCCGCCAGCCGTTCGCCGGGCGCTGGGGACACGCGCGCGGGGTTCGCGTGCGCCGCGACGGCGGGGGCGAGGAGGAGGACGACGAGGAGGCCCACGAGCGCGCGGGTCATCGGGACCACGCGCGGCGGATGGCCGAGAGGGAGACGGCGGCGAGCAGCACGAGGAAAAGACCGCCGGGCGGCGTCTCGTTGTCGCGGGGCACGTCCCCTTCGCCGGCGGGCGGCGGAAGGATGACGACGTCCGTCTCTCCCTCGCCGTCGGCGCGCGGGTGGTCTCCGGCTGCCGTGGTCTGCAACGGCTCGGACGTCGGAGACCCGTCCTCCGTGAGACCGGGCGTGGCCGCGCCTGCGTCGCCCGTCTCGGCCTCGGGCTCGGGGCCAGTAGGCCCGGCGGCCTCCGTCGTGTCGTTTTCCGCGGGCGCCCCGCCGCCTTGCGGCGCGCCCGTCTCGTTCGCCTCCCGCGCGGACGTGGCGTTCGGGGAGACCTGCTGCGGTACGGCGCCCGTCGTGTTCGGGTCCGGGGCCCCGGTCGCGTTTTCGGCGGGCAC
>JBQTJL010000408.1:0-14740 GCA_052387135.1 Methanobacteriota archaeon
GAAGAAGTACGACACCCCGACGCACCCGTGGCAGGCCGCCCGCATCAAGGCCGAGAACGAGATCGTCCAGAAATACGGCTTGAAGAACAAGCGCGAGGTCTGGAAGGCCCAGACGATGCTCCGGAACTTCCGGCGGACCGCGCGCCGGCTCGTCGCCGAGCGCTTCAGCGGGGACCCGCAGGTCGAGAAGGAGGCAAGGCAGCTCCTCTCGCGCCTCATGAAGATGGGGCTCCTCTCCCAGGGCGCGACGATCGACGACGTCCTTGCGTTGAACCTCGAATCGCTACTTTCCCGAAGGCTCGAGACGCTCGCGTACTTGAAGGGCCTCGCCGCGACGCCGACGCAGGCCCGCCAGCTCATCGTCCACGGCCACGTCGCGGTGTCGGGCCGCCGCATCCGCGTCCCGGGCTACTACGTGATCCGGGGCGAGGAATCGGCGGTCGCGTACGCCGACGGCTCGCCGTACGTGAACGAAGCGCACCCGATGCGCCCGAAGGCGCACGTGCCCGGCGAGGCGCCGGGCGCCGAAGGGCGCCGCGGTCGGCGCCCGGAACCCGCGGCCCCGCCCGAGGGCGAGCCCGCGCCCGCGCCCGAGCCCGAGGCGCAACCGCAACCTGAGACCCAGGAGGCATCCTGATGGGACGCTGGGGCATCGCCCACATCTTCGCAAGCTACAACAACATCATCATCACGGTCACCGACCTTACCGGCGCCGAGACGATCGCAAAGTGCACCGGCGGCATGGTCGTGAAGGCCGCAAAAGACGAGGCCTCCCCGTACGCCGCGATGAAGGCGGCCGAGCGGATCGCCGACGCGGCCCGCGAGAAGGGGATCGACTCCCTCCACGTGAAGGTCCGCGCCCCCGGCGGCAACAAGTCGAAGTCGCCCGGGCCCGGCGCCCAGGCCGCGATCCGCGCGCTCGCGCGCGCCGGGATCCAGATCGGCCGCATCGAGGACGTGACCCCGGTCCCGCACGACGGCTGCCGCAAGAAGGGCGGCCGCCGCGGTCGCCGGGTGTGAGGGAGACCATGGCCGCCGCCCTCGACCTTGCCGTCCGCGACGCCTCCGACACGCGGCTCCGCCTCATCGTCTCCGGCGTCTCGCACGCGTTCCTGAATGCGATCCGGCGCACGATCCTCTCGGACGTCCCCAAGATGGGGATCGAGGAGGTCACGATCTACGACAACTCGTCGCCGCTCTTTGACGAGATCCTCGCGCACCGCCTCGGCTTGGTTCCGGTGCCGACGGACCTTGTGTCGTTCAACTTCCGCGACCAGTGCGTCTGCAAGGGCGAAGGCTGCCCGAACTGCAGCGTGATCTACACGCTGTCGCGCGAAGGCCCCTGCACGGTCGTCTCCGGCGATCTTACGCCGGCGGACGCGCGGTTCGCGATCAAGGACAAGAAGATCCCCTTGGTGAAACTGCTCGAGGGCCAGCGCGTGATGATGGAGTGCGTCGCGATCCTCGGCCGCGGCCGCGAGCACGCGAAGTTCCAGGTCGCAAGCGGCGCCTCGTTCCGCGAGTACCCCGAGATCACGGTGAAGCAGAACCCGCGGGACGACGCGAAGGCGATCGCGGCCTCCTGCGCCCCGAAGGTCTTCGAGGTCGAGGGCGACAAGCTCGTCGTCCAGCACCTCGAGTCCTGCACGCTCTGCCGCGCCTGCGAAGAGGCCTCCGAGTTCGGCTCGGTGAAGGTCGACCCGGTCCCCGGGAAGTTCGTGGTCGAGTTCGAGACGGACGGCTCGCTCTCGGCGCGGGACGCGGTCCGCAAGTCGACGGAGCTCCTCATCGAGAAGTGCAAGGACTTCGAGACCCAGCTCGCGGCCCTCTAGCCCGATGGACCTCCTCACGCACGCGTTCGTCCCGTACGCGCTGGCGCTCCTCCTCCGCCTTCCGCGGCAGGTCCGCTACGCCGCCGCGATCGGGGGCGTGGCTCCGGACCTCGACGTGGAGCTTCTGTCCCCGCTCGCGCATTTCTTTCCGTCGCTCTACTTCCTCGGGCATCGAGGCGTCACGCACACCCTCCTCCTCGGGCCCCTCTGGGGCCTTGCGACGCTCTACGTGCTGTCGCGCCCGCGGGTCCGCGCGGTCTGGCCCGCCCGCGTGCGACGGTTCGTCGCGATGGAGACGGTCGCGTGGACGCCATGGACCCGATGGGCGACCGTGGCCGGGGCGTTCTCCCACGTGTTCCTCGACTTCTTCACGATCACGGGGATCCCCGCGTTCTTCCCGGTCTCCGAGACATGGTGGACCGCGAACGTCTTCTTCTACAGCGCGTGGCCCCTCCTCCTCGTGAGCCTCGTCGTGCTCGTCCAGCGCGTCCGGGGCCGGCTTTCGGACCGCGGCGTCGTCCGCGGGTTCGCCGTCTGGTGCGCCGTCGCGTTCGTCGTCGCCGGCGTCTCGCTTTCGGCGCGGCCGTCCGGAGGCGAGGCCTTCCCGGCGCAGGTCCCGGGCCAGTGGACCCATTTCGTCCTCCACGAGAACGGTACGATCGAAGGGCGAAGCGCGGGATATCTCGTCCTGCCGGATCCCCGGTGGTACGTGCCGGACCCGCCCGAGGACGCCGCCGAGGAGGCGGCCGCCGAGAGGGTCCGCGGGCTCGCCGAGCATCGCGCCTTCGTCTGGAACGCGCACGGGCCGGTGACGCTCGGCGTCGAGCCGGTGGACGGCGGCCACCGCGTCACGTACACGGACATCCTCACGCGGCACTCGATCGACACCAGCGGGTTTGGCAAGGTCCGGGCCCTCTTCCGCGGCGAGGGGTTCCTCATCGTGGACGTGATCGGGGACGAGGCCACCGTCCTCGACGCGCCCGCCAGTGAGCGCCTGTCATGAGTGATGGGTGATGGCGGCGCGATTCCCGGGCACCACCCATTACTCATCACGAATCACCCGTCACCCATCACAGACCGCGCGTGACGAAAGCGACAAACCCATAGACCCCTCGAAGGATGGACCCCCTCGTGGTCTCGTTCGACGAGCTCTTCGTCCTCGCGCTCTCCGAGTGGCAGACCTACGGCCTGTTCTTCCTTTTGGGGTCCTTCGCGGTCGCGACGCTCTCGGACGTACGCCGGATGTCGGCGCAGCGCGAGTTCCTCGAGGTCTGGGTCTTCTTCGTGTTGGCGATGTTCGCGCTCGACCTCTACCACAACGACTGGTCGCTGAAAGGCCTCTTCGCCGTGAAATGGGGCACCATCATCGTGCTCTCCCTCCTCTCGTGGCAGCGGGTCGGACCGATCTTCCGGCTCGCCCGCGCGGACGTCGCGGCCTGCGCGGCCCTCGCGGCGCTTCTTTCGCCGGGGTTCATCGTGCTCTTCTGGGCGCTCCTCAAGGTCGCATCGTGGATCGAGGCGCCGATGCTTGCGAAGAAAGGCGGGGTCTACCCGTTCCTCCCGGTCGTGAGCACGGCGACGATCGCGGTCCTCCTCATCGCGAAGTTCGCGGACCGCGTCGTGACCCTCTTCTGAGAGAGGGTTTATAGGGGAGCGGTGGGTTCCCGGGCGGTCTTGGCCCCGGGGCGCGCCCCCCAAATGTCACGCGGAGGTTGCCAAGCTCGGTCAACGGCGCCAGATTGAGGGTCTGGTCCCGTAGGGGTTCGCAGGTTCAAATCCTGCCCTCCGCACTCACCTCCTCGTCGGGCCTCGCTCCGTGCTCGGGCCGTCCGCTGCGTCTTTTCGCGCCATGCGGCGTCGCGCTCGTCGTCCGTAGCGAGGCTACGGCCTCCTCGCGCTCCTTGCCTGGCGCGAAAATCCGCTAGCGGCCGGCCCTGCGCGCGTCGCTCGGCCCTCCTCGTCGGCGTCCCCAAAAGCACCAATACTGATAGGACGTTCCGTCTGAGGCCATCGAATGCAACTTCCCGAATCGCTCCGCCAGGTCGGCGAGGACAACGCCGAGGTCGTGGCGCCGCCACCGCTCTTTTTCCTCGTCCCTCTCGTAGTCTTGTCGCTCGTCGACCTCGTGTGGCCGACGACCGTGCTTTCGGGTCCCGCACGCTGGCTCGTCGGCGGCGGGCTCGTCGCGGCGTGGCTCGGCCTTCAAGGCTGGGCGTACCTTGTGATGCGCCGCGCAGGCACGACTCCGCTTCCGGCGCGTCCGACCACCGCGATCGTCGAGCGGGGCCCGTACCGGTTCACGAGGAACCCGATGTACGTTGGTTTCGCGCTGGGGACCGTCGGCTTCGCGGTCCTCGCCGACTCCGCTTGGGCGCTGCTTGCCGTGCCGGTCGGGATCCTCGGCGTCACGTACGGGGCGATCCGCCGAGAGGAACGGTACCTCGAACGGAAGTTCGGCGCGCCCTACATCGAGTACCGGCGTAGGGTCCGGCGCTGGATTTAGGGTTGGAAAGCCCCGAAGTATAGAAATAACGGTTATATACGGCGGCCCCATTCGGCTTCGCGGCCATGGCGAGTCCTGTCTTCCTGGATTACGTCCCGCTCTTTCTCTTCGTGGGACTAGCCATCCTCGTCGTCGCGGGGATCCTCGGGCTCACGCATCTTGTCGGCCCGAAGCGGCCGAACCGGAACAAGCTCTCGACCTACGAGTGCGGCGAGGACCCGATCGGGCCGGCGCGCGGCCCCGTGAACGTCCAGTACTACCTCTACGTGCTCGTCTTCCTCGTGATTGACGTCGAGATCGCCTTCCTTCTCCCCTGGGCCGTGAACTTCCTCGACCTCGGGGTGGCCGGGGTCGTCGAGATGGTCCTCTTTGCCGGCCTCATCCTTGTCGGCTGGGCGTACGCCTGGCGGAAGGGGGCGCTCGAATGGTCGACTTAGGCGAATCCTCCGACCTTGCGACGAAACGCGTCGTGGGGAAGACCGGCGACGTCCTCGAATACGAGCGGGACGAGGAGACCGGCATCGTCCTCTCGGCGGTCGACAAGCTCGTGAAGTGGGGCCGCGCGAACTCGCTCTGGCCGATGGCGTTCGGGCTCGCCTGCTGCGCGATCGAGATGTTCGCGACGATCGGGCCCACCTACGACATCGCGCGGTTCGGGTCCGAGGTCTTCCGCGCGACGCCGCGGCAATGCGACGTGATGATCGTGCCCGGCACCGTCTGCAAGAAGATGGCGCCGCGGATCCGTCGCCTCTACGACCAGATGCCGGACCCGAAGTGGGTCATCGCGATGGGGGCGTGCGCCTCGATCGGAGGGCCCTACCAGAACTCGTACTCCGTCGTGATGGGGGTCGACAAGGTGATCCCGGTCGACGTCTACGTCCCCGGCTGCCCGCCGCGCCCCGAGGCTCTGCTCGACGGGCTGGTCCTTCTCCAGAAGAAGATCATGGACGACCCGAAGCTCTCGATGGGGCTGCGGCGATGAGCGACCTCGTCGCTGCGTTCCGGTCCCGCGCGGGCGGGCTCGTCGTCGCCGAAGGGAAGCAGCTCGACAAGCCTTCCCTCACGGTCCGTCCGGATGCGCTGGGAGACGCCCTCCGCGTGGCGCACGAGGTGGGCTTCGACCACCTCGCCTGCCTCACCGGCGTCGATTACCTTCCGGGGACGCCGGTCGAGATCAAGTCCGGTCCCGATGCGGGGAAGGTCCCGAAGGAAGATGGCCGCATCGAGGTCGTCTACAACCTGTACTCGCTCTCCGCACGGCAGCACCTTGTGGTCCGCGTGAAGTTGCCCCGCGAGAACCCGGAAGTGGAGTCGGCGACCGGGGTCTGGAAGGGCGCGGACTGGCTCGAGCGAGAGATCATCGACCTCTACGGCGTGAAGTTCCGTCACCACCCGGACCCGCGCCGACTCTTCATGCCGGAAGACTGGACCGGGCATCCCTTGCGGAAGGACTACGACGGGACGAAGGAGCAGTTCATCAACACGGCGGACGGCAAAGACGTGGTCTCGTTTACGCCCGGGAGCGGGTGGTGAGATGCCCCAGAAGACCATCACGCTGAACATGGGCCCGCAGCACCCCTCGACGCACGGCGTGCTCCGTCTCATCGTCGAGCTCGACGGCGAGGTCGTCCGCGGGATCGAGCCCGTGATCGGGTACCTCCACCGCGGCGTCGAGAAGCTCGCCGAGGAGGAGACCTACCTTCAAGTGATCCCGCACTCGGACCGCCTCGACTACGTCGCCGCGATGCACAACAACATGGCGGTCTGCCACGCGGTCGAGCGGTTGATGGGGGTCGAGATCCCGAAGCGCGCCGACTACACGCGGGTCCTCGCGATGGAGATCCAGCGCTTGGCGTCGCACTACCTTGCGCTCGGCACGTTCGGCCTCGACCTCGGCGCGCTCACGCCGTTCTTCTGGTGCTTCCGGGACCGCGAGTACTGCCTCGAGCTCCTCGAGGACCTCTCCGGCGCCCGCCTCACGTACTCCTACTTCCGGTTCGGGGGCGTGCGGTTCCCGCCGCCGCCGAACTTCAAGGAAAAGGTCCGCCGCTACATCGGCCACTGGAAGGAGGGCATCGCGCAGGTCGAGGAGGTCTTGACCGACAACGACATCTTCCGGGTCCGCACCGAAGGCGTCGGCTACCTCGATCCGAAGATTGCCGTGAACTACGGCTGCACGGGCCCGATGCTCCGCGGCTCCGGCGTCGACTTCGACCTGCGGCGGGCCGAGCCGTACTCGGTCTACCCCGAGCTCGACTTTGCGGTCTGCACGGGGACCGGGAAGGGCGACACCTTCTCGCGCTACCGTTGCCGCCTCGACGAGATGCAGCAGAGCCTCCGCATCATCGAGCAGGCGATCGAGAAGCTCCCGGACTCCGGCGACTACATCAACCCCAAGATTGGCGAGGGCGCGAAGCAGAACCGCGTGAAGCCGCCCGCCGGCGAGGTCTACGCGCGGATCGAGTCGCCGCGCGGCGAGATCGGCGTCTTCCTCGTCTCGAAGGGCGGCGACCAGCCGTACCGCCTCCACTTCCGCTCCCACTCGCTCTCGAACCTCCAAGTGATCAAGCACTTGGCGCCCGGCCAGAAGATCCCCGACCTCATCGCGACCTTGGGGTCGATCGACATCGTGCTCGGAGACATCGATCGCTGATGGTCGACTTCGATCTTCGGGAGGTCATCGGGGACGTTCTGGTCTGGGCCCTCTCGCAGGTCGGCGTCGAGATCGGCGCGGGCAGCGTCGACGTCCTCGTCTCGGTCGTCGCGATGGTCGTCGTGCTTGCGCTCACGGTCGGGCTCGCGGCCCCGATCATGGTGTGGGGGATGCGGAAGATCATGGCCCACATCCAGCACCGCTCCGGCCCGATGCGCGTCGGGCCGCACGGGCTCCTTCAGCCGATGGCGGACGGGATCAAGATGATCACGAAGGAGGACGTGATCCCCGCGGCCGCCGACCGATGGGGCTTCAACCTCGTCCCGTACCTCCTCTTCGTCCCGGCCGTCGTCGCGTTCGCGCCGCTCCCGTTCGGGTCCGGCCTCATCGTGACGAACGTCGCGGTCGGCGTGATCCTGATCCTCGCGCTCACCGCGATCTCGCCCTTGGGCGAGATCATCGCCGGCTGGGCGTCGAACAACAAGTACTCCCTCTACGGCGGGCTCCGCGCGGCGGCACTCGACGTCTCGTACGAGGTCCCGATGCTGATCAGCGCCGTCGCCGTCGTGCTCCTTGCAGGCAGCATGTCGACGATCGACATCGTCGAGGCGCAGACGCAGGCCAAGATCTTCGGCGTCATCCCGCGCTGGTTCGTGTTCCTGCAGCCGATCGGGATGTTCATCTTCTTTGCGGCGGGCCTTGCGAAGATCGGTGTCGTCCCGATGGACCTTCCCGAGGCCGAGTCCGAGCTCGTCCAAGGGTACTTGACCGAGTTCTCGGGGATGCGGTTCGGCCTCGTCTTCATCCCGGTGTTTGCCGGGATCTTCCTCATCAGCGGCCTTACCGTCACGCTCTATTTCGGCGGCTGGTCCGGGCCGTTCCTTCCCGGGATCCTCTGGTTCCTCGTGAAGACCGGCCTCTTTGCGACGTTCGTCTTCGTCGTCTGGTTCACGCTGCCCCGCGTCCGCATCGACCAGTTCCTCGGGCTCTGCTGGAAGGTCTTCTTCCCGCTCTCGCTCGTAAACCTCGCGATCGCCGCGTTCTTTGCAGCCTGCCTCGGACCCCGCGATTGCATCGGAGGCCTGATCTGATGGCCGACGTGCCGCTCTCGGCCTTCGTGCAGGGCTTCAAGCAGACGCTGAAGCAGCTCTTGACGAAGCGCCCGGTCACGATCCACTACCCCGACGAGTTTCGCTCGGTGAGCGACCGCCTCCGGGCGCGGATCGAGGTCGATCAGGACCTGTGCATCGGGTGCACGCAGTGCAGCCAGGCCTGCCCGAACGGGTCCTGCACGATGACGCCCGCGGACGAGTTCAAGGGCCCCCGGAACAAGCGCGGCATCATCCCGCGGGTCGACGTCATCCGCTGCATGTACTGCGGACTCTGCGAGGACGTCTGCCCCACGACCCCGAAGTCGATCTATCTTACCCGCGACTTCCGGCTCGCGGACTACCGACGCGACATCCACGACTACACCCTCCGCGAGATGTTCTCCGGCGAAGGCGACGTTCGTCTTCGCCGACAACATGCCTCGCGCCCCGAAGGCGCGAGGCAGGGAGAAGAATAGATGGTCGCGTGGGACCTCGTCGTGTTCGTCGCCCTTTCGGCCGGGATGCTCGCGGCCGCGATCAAGGCGGTCGTCGCAAAGGAGCTCATCCATTCGACCGTATGGCTGACACTGGTGCTGTTCGGGGTCGCCGTGCTCTTCCTCATGCTGGGCGCGCAGTTCCTGGCGACGGTCCAGATCTTGGTCTACGTGGGCGCCGTCATCACGCTGATCCTGTTCACGCTGATGCTCGTGGCTCCCGCCGTCACACCGAGCGCGCCCGTGGGGCCGCGGCCGGTCGAGGACTCCTCGCAGCCGGTGGGCGAGACGCGGACCCTCTCGCCCGAAGAGATCGAGGCGGTCAAGAAGAAGCGCGCGGCCGCCGGGCACAAGCCGGGGGCGGGCGAATGAAGAACGACGTGAAGTTCGCGATCGCGATCCTGCTCCTTACCCTCCTTGCGACGCCGCTCCTTCCGCTCACGGACAACCACCTTCCGATCTGGGACGCGGAGCCGTCCCACGGCGAGGAATTGACGACGCTCGGCCGGTCGATATTCGAGGACTGGGTCCTCCCGTTCGAGCTCCTGTCGCTCGCACTCCTTGCGGCGCTGATCGCGGCCGTGTTCATGGCGAAGAGGGAACCGGAGGGCGAGCCGTGATCCCGACCTACGCGTACTACCTCCTCTCCGCAGGGCTCTTCGCGATCGGCCTCTACGGGGTCCTCACGCAGCGATCCGGGATCAAGATCCTGATCTCGATCGAGCTCCTATTGAACGCCGCGAACGTGAACTTCGTCGCCTTCTCCGGTCTCCACGGCAACGCGGACGGCCTCACCTTCGCGCTCTTCTCGATCGCGCTCGCGGCGGCCGAGGCCGCGGTGGGTCTTGCGATCTTCGTGAACCTCTACCGGCTCCAAGGGACGATCGACGTGGACACCGCGTCCGCGCTGAGGTGGTGACATGGTCCTCGAATACGCGTGGCTCATCCCGACCCTTCCGGTCCTCGCGTTCGTCGCGGTCCTCTTCGCCGGACCCCGGACGCCGGAGCGCGGAGGCTACATCGCGCTCGCCGGCATCGGCGGCGCCGGGCTCCTCTCGGTCCTCGTCTTCTGGTCCGTGTGGCAGGGCCACGCCGCCTCCTTCGAGGAGCCGTTCGTCGCGACCCGCCAATGGATCGCCGCGGGCGAGCACACGATCACGTTCGGCGTCTACGTCGACAACCTCACCGCGCTCCTTCTTCTTGCGGTCGGGATCCTCACCACATGCATCGCGCTCTACAGCTTGGGCTACATGCACGGGGAGAAGGACGGCTACGACGTCGACGAGACCCACATCGACGTCGACGGCCGCCGCCGCTACTACGCGGAACTCGCCCTGTTCGTCGCCGGGATGTTGGGCTTCGTCGTCTCGTACAACCTCTGGCAGGCGTTCATCTTCTGGGAGGTGATGGGCCTCTGCTCGTACCTCCTCATCGGCTACTGGTACGCGAGGCCGTCGGCCGCGGCCGCCGCGAAGAAGGCGTTCCTCGTGACCCGCGTCGGCGACGTCTCGTTCCTCCTCGGCATCATCCTCCTTCAGGTGAAGCTCGGCTCGGTCGACTTCACGCATCTCTTCTCCGAGGAGGCGAAGGCCGTCCTTTCGGCGGACCTCGGGTACACGACGACCGCCCTCCTCTTGTTGTTCGGAGGCGCCGTCGGGAAGAGCGCGCAGTTCCCGCTCCACGTGTGGCTCCCCGACGCGATGGAGGGCCCGACGACCGTCTCGGCCCTGATCCACGCGGCGACGATGGTGAAGGCGGGCGTCTTCCTCGTCGCGCGGCTCTTCCCGATCTTCGCCCTGTCGCACGACGCGCTCCTCGTCGTTGCGGCCGTCGGCGCGGTCACGGCGTTCCTCACCGCGGCGATGGCGCTCTGGAACAACGACTTGAAACGCGTGCTCGCGTTCTCGACGATCAGCCAGCTTGCGTACATGTTCTTGGGGTTGGGCGCGGCCGGCATCGCGGCGGCCGGCTACACCGCCTCGATGTACCACCTCCTGAACCATGCGTTCTTCAAGGCGCTCCTGTTCCTTGGCGCGGGCGCGGTCGGCCACGCGCTCCACACCTACGACATGCGCGAGCTCGGGGGCCTCAAGACGAAGATCCCGCTCACCGCGTACACGATGCTCCTGGGGTGCCTCGCGATCGCGGGTGTTCCGCCGTTCTCCGGATTCTTCTCGAAGGACGAGCTCCTCGCGTCGGTCTATGAGGCCGCCGAACACGACCCGGTGTACCTCGGGTTGTTCGCGCTCGGAGTCGCGACGGCCGCGATGACCGCGTTCTACATGTTCCGCCTCTGGTGGATGACGTTCGCGGGTTCGTACCGCGGCCACCACGACCTCCACCACGTCCACTCCGAGCCCCGCACGATGGCGGTCGTGCTCGGTTTCCTCGCCGTCTGGACGATCCTCCCCTCCCTCTGGTTCACAAAGATCGGCGACTTCGTGTTCTTCGGGCACGAGGCCCACTTCTCGATCGCACACCTCCTCGGCTCCTGGCTCACCTACGTGAGCCTCGGCGCGGCCGCGCTCGGCATCTACGTCGCGTGGGCGAACTACCGGCCCGAGCGCGTCGAGTCGAGCATCCTCCCAGACTCCGCGTATCGGGGCGTGCGGTTGTTCTTCTACCGCCGGATGTACATCGACGACCTCTACGACTGGGCCTCGGTGAAGGCCGGCGTCGGTCTCGCGCGGCTCCTCGACTGGATGGATCGCTCCGTGATCGACGGCGTCGTCGACGGCGTGGGGGCCGTGAGCCTCGCCGCGTCCCGCCTCGCCCGCCGGATGCAGACGGGGAACGTGCAGGACTACGCGGCGCTCCTCTTGGCCGGCGTCCTCGCGATGATCGCGTTCCTCATCTACGTCGCGAACACGGTCTTGGTCGACACCGCGACCGGATACTTGCGCGAGAGCCGCCTCGCGTGGGCGCTCCTTGGGATCGCGGTGGTCGGGCTCGCCCTGGTCGCCCTCTACGCGCGGGCAAACCCGGCGACGCCGTCCGACGAGGAGGTCGCCTAGATGCCCGCGCTCGGCCTCGTCTCGTACGCGATCCTCTCGGCGCTTGCCGCCGGCATCGTCACCGTGGCCCTGAAGGGCCGCCCGCAGGTCGCGAAGACGTTCGCCTTGGTCTCGAGCGTCGTGCCGCTCGCGTTTGCGACCGTCGCGTTCCTGCGGATGCCCGGCCTCGACGAGTTCGCGTTCGAGGAGCGCCACGAGTGGATCCCCGCGATCGGCGCCTCGCTCCACTTCGGCCTGGACGGCCTCTCCGCCCCGATGTTCTTCCTTTCGGCGCTCCTTACGACGCTCGGGATCCTCTTCTCGTGGGACGTGAAGGTCCGCGTCGGGGAGTTCATGGGCCTCCTTCTCGTCCTCGAGGCCTCGCTCCTCGGGGTCTTCGCCTCGCTCGACTACTTCGCGTTCTACGTGTTCTGGGAGTTCGTCCTCATCCCGATGTTCTTCATCATCGCGATCTGGGGCGGCCCGAACCGGCGATACGCCTCGATCAAGTTCTTCGTCTACACCTTCGGCGCCTCGCTCGTGATGCTCCTTGGCATCATGGCCCTCTACTTTGCCGCGGGCCGGACGTTCGACATGCTGGAGATCGCCGATTCGGCGGCGGCGTTCGGCCGCACGTTCCAGATCTTGGTCTTCGGCGCGCTCGCGGTCGGCTTCCTCGTGAAGTTCCCCGTGGTGCCCTTCCACACGTGGCTTCCGGACGCCCACGTCGAGGCCCCGACCGCGGGTTCCGTGCTGCTCGCCGGCGTCCTCCTCAAGATGGGTTCCTACGGTCTCCTTCGCGCGGCGATCCCGGCCGCCCCGTTCGGGGCAAGGGTCTGGGTGCCCGTGCTCGTCGTGATCGCCTTCCTCTCGATCCTCTGGGGCGCGATCGTGTGCCTGTCCCAGCGCGACGTGAAGCGGCTCATCGCGTACTCCTCGATCTCGCACATGGGGCTCGTGCTCTTAGGCATCGCGACCTTCACGAAGATCGGGATCGTGGGCGCGCTCTTCATGATGTTCGCGCACGGCCTGATCTCGCCGTTCCTCTTCATGATGGCGGGCGTCCTCCACCACGGCGCCGGCACCCGCATCATCGACGAGCTCGGCGGGATCGCGCAGAGGATGCCGTACGCGACCGCGTTCTTCATGGCGGGCGCCATGGCGTCGCTGGGGCTTCCCGGGATGGCCGGCTTCGTCGCCGAGTTCACCGTGTTCCTTGCGACGTTCCAGGCGTTCGGGTGGCTCGTGCTCGTGCCGATCGTGAGCATCATCGTGACCGCCGCCTACTACATCTGGGCGATGGAGCGCACGTTCTTCGGCGTCTGGCGCGCCCGCGCGGCCCCGGACGAGGTCCACGACGTGAAGCTCCACGAGGCCCTCCCGCTCGCCGTGCTCCTCGCCCTGTTCACGCTGTACGGCCTCGCGCCGGACCTCTTGACGGACCAGCTGAACCCCGCGACGGACGCGTTCCTCGCGCTCACCGGGGGCCTTTAGGTGATCTTGGAAGACCTGTACGAGGGTTTTGCGGACCTCCCCTCGCCGCTCTCGGGGCTCGGGGACCTGCACTGGCTCGCGCTCACGGTCTTCCTCGTGGCGCTTGCCGGTCTCGGCGTCTGGCTCCTTGCGTTCTTCGGCGCGCGCTGGCACTTGGTCGACCCGCCGGTCGGCCGCGCGGCCGCCCGCACGCTCGCGTGGGGGATGGACGCGCTCCTCATCGTGGCGGCCGTCCTCTTTGCCGCGATCCCGGACCTTGCGCCGCTTGCCCCCGAGCTCGTGCTCGTGCTCGGCGCGGCGCTCGTCACGGTCGCCGGGTTCAGCCTGCACTCGCGGAACGAGGTCCTCCACGTCGCCGCGGTCTCGCTCCTACTCTCCACCGTCCTCGTCGTGGGCTCGCTCTATCCCACGGACTGGTGGGCGCTCCCGTCGGAGGCGGTCGCGTTCGGCCTCTTCGAGGTCGACGCGTTCAGCCAGGCGTTCAAGCTGATCTTCTTGGTCGTCGCGATCGCGGTCGTCGTCGGCTCGGCCCCGACGGTCCGCCTCTACGGGAACGCCGGCGAGTACGCCGGTCTCCTCCTTCTCGGGACCGTCGGGATGATGGCGGTCGCCTCCTCGGTCGACCTCGTGACGCTGTTCGTCGCGGTAGAGACCACCTCGCTTGCGACGTTCGCGCTCGCGGGATACCGGAAGAAGGACCCGGCCTCGTCCGAGGCCGCGACGAAGTTCTTCTTGATCGGCGCCCTCTCCTCCGCGATCTTCCTCTATGGGATCTCGATCCTCTACGGCTTCGCCGGCACCGTGACGTTCGACGGGCTTTCGGCCGCGATGGGCGAGGTCGTGGCTTCGAACCCCCGCGCCTCGTTCAACGCGCTCGTGATCTTCGGGTTGGTCTTCGTGATCGGCGGTCTCGCGTTCAAGATCACGGCGATCCCGTTCCACATGTGGGCCCCCGACGTGTACGATGGGAGCCCCGCGCCCGTCTCCGCCTTCCTTGCGGCGGGCTCGAAGAAGATGGGGTTCGCCGCCCTCTTCAAGATCCTTCTCTTGGGGTTGGTCGCGATCCGGGCCGACTGGCAGGTCATGGTCGCCGGGCTCGCGATCCTCACGATGACCGTGGGGAACGTGATCGCGCTCGTCCAGCGCGACGTAAAGAGGATGCTCGCCTACTCCTCGATCGCGCATGCCGGGTACATCTTGATGGCGATCCCGATCGGGACCGCGCTCGGGATCGCGGGCGGCGTGTTCCATGCGGCGACGCACGCGGTGATGACCGCGGGAGCCTTCCTCGTCGTGGGCGCTTTGGCATCGGCGGGCCTCGGGCACGACCTTTCCGATTTCCGTGGGCTCCACCGCCGCGCGCCGCTCCTTGCGCTCGGGATGGCGGTCTTCGTGATCTCGCTTGCGGGACTTCCGCCGCTTGCCGGGTTTGCCTCGAAGTTCGTCCTCTTTGCGAGCGCGGTCGAGGCCGGCGGATGGCTCTTCTGGCTCGCGGTCGCGGCCCTTGCGAACTCCGGACTCTCCCTCTACTACTACGCGCGGATCGTGCGGGCGATGTACTTCGAAGAGGGCGAAGGCGAGGGCGGACGGATCCACGTGCCCCGCTCGGTCGGGGTGGTCGTCGCGGCGTCGCTTGCTGCCGTGATCCTGTTCGGCGTGTATCCGGACCCGTTGGTCGAG
>JBQTJL010000409.1:0-2612 GCA_052387135.1 Methanobacteriota archaeon
GGTCGCGATCGTGGTCCACGCGACGAGCCGGTTCGACCCGGAGCAGGGCGTGCTCCTGCCGTTCTGGCTCCCGGCGATCCTCGCCGCGTCCCTCTCGCTCGGTCTTACGTCGGAGCGATGGCGCCACGTCGGCATCCGGTCGTTCTCCGCAGGCGCGATCGGGACCGTGATCGGGGCCGATATCGTCCGCATCCCGCAGTTTGCGGCGCTGGATCCGCCCCAGACCCGTCTTGCGTCGATCGGGGGCGGCGGCACGCTCGACGCGATCTACGTCGTGAGCGTCGCCGCCGTGCTCTTGAGCATGGTCGGGCTCGTCGTCACGCGCGGCCGAAGATAAGGACAACGTTTTTCGGGGGGCGCCGCCCTCGGGGGCTGATGCCGGACTGGCTCCTCGTCCCGCAGGCTATCTGGCTGATGCTGCCGGCCTACGTGTCGAACATGAGTCCCGTCGTGGTGGGCGGCGGGCGCCCGATCGACGGGGGCCGGCTGTGGAAGGACGGAAGACCGATCCTCGGCCCCGGGAAGACCTGGCGCGGACTCCTCGGCGGGTCGCTCGCAGGCGGCCTCACCGGTCTCGTCCTTCATGCCACCGCCCACTCCGGCCCCCTTTCGCCGCTCCTCCTTTCCTCGTTCGGCTCCGCGCCCCACGCGTTCGGGCTCGGCCTCGCGCTCGGGGCCGGCGCCTTGGTCGGGGACTCGGTGAAGAGCTTTTTCAAGCGGCGGAAGGGCCTCGAACGGGGCGCGAAGTGGCCGATCGCGGACCAACTCGATTTCGTGGCCGGTGCGTGGGTGTTCGCGGTCGTCGCGGACTACGGGTGGTTCGTCTCGGAGTTCACGTGGCCGATGCTCGTCTTCGTCGCGCTCTTTACGCCCGCGGCGCACCTTGCCGTGAACGTCGTCGGGTATTGGTTGGGGTTGAAGAAGGTGCCGTGGTAAGCGGGCTACGAGCTTCGCGCTACGAGCCTTGCGCTACGGCGTGATAGCAGCGAGCGACAGCACCGAGCGATCCCAACGCGCGACAGCAACGCGCGATGGTCCCTGCGCTCGTTGCGGCCGTTCGTGGCCGGGCGTACCGCGCGTCGCGCTCGTAGCCGTCCGAGTTGGCCCTCAGGCCGCCCCGACCACGATCACGTCCCGGATCGAACGCACCGTTTCGAACCCGAAGACGAGGTAGCCGCGGTTGTCGCGTTTGAAGAGCCGGGGGTCGACGTCGTCGGCGGGCTCGACCAAGAGCTGGGTGAGTTCACCGCTCTTGTCGTTGATCGTGATGTTCCGGAGCCGGCCGAGCATCATGCCCTCGTCGGACATGACGGTCTTTCCCCGAAGGTCAGAAGCGTAAACCTTCACAGTGCATCCCGTTCCGCTTCATTCGCGCTTTGGTATTTATTTGTCGCGGAATGAAGCGGGACCCCGACAGCCCGGACTTTCGGTCACGCCGAAAGCCCGGCCAAGGTCATGAGGAGGAGCGCCACGACGCCGAGCACTAACGTGGCGAGCGCCGAGCCACGGACGAGCGCGGTCAGTCTCCGGACCTCGGTCGCATCGGGCTCCGCCGAGGAAAGGGTCTCGGCAAGCCTCCGGTATCCGGGGACCGTGTACCGCCACGAGACGAACAGCATCACGAGCGAGAGCGCGAAACCCGCGATCACGAGGAGCCCCCAGCGCGCGAGAAGATAGACGCCGTCGAGACGGCCCATCGCAAGGAGCGTGAAGTAGCCGAAGAGGATCGTGAGGAGCCCCGCCTGCGGGACGAAACGGGCGAGCCGCGGAGCGACGATGCCCACGAGCGCCCGTTGGGTCGCGGCGTCGCCGCGACGCAGCGGGGGGTTCACGAACATCACGAGGAACGCGAGGCCGCCGACCCAAAAGAACGCGAAGAGAAGGTGGACGAATTTGATCAACGGCAAGAACGGTGTCAGGATCCCCATGCTAGTCCTCCACGAACAGTCGGTCCTTCACGCGGGTGTACAGGAACGAGGCGGCGACGAGGACGCCGCCCAGCGTGAGGAACGCGAGCACGCGGAGGGGCACCGAGAGCCCGGAGACGTCGACGACGAAGGCCTTCCCGAGCGCGGCGGCAAGGACGAGGATGCCGGCCCATCGCGGTTCTTCGTGCCGCGCCGCGATCCCCGCGACGACGAGCAGGAGGCCCAGGAAGGCCCACGCGACCGTGATCCGGAAGCTCGAAAGCTCCAACGCGAGCCCGACGGTCGCGACGACGGCGGCGCCGCCTATGAGGAACGCCGGCACGGCGAGCGTCTTCTCGGCCCGGGCGGCGAGGCGCGGGACGAGAACGTACGAGGCGGCAAGGGCGACGGCGGCGCCCGCGAACGCAGCAGCCCGCGTCATCCCTTCGGGCATGGAGGGGCCGACGAGAAGGACCTGGACGCCCACGGCGACCGCGGTCGCAAGCGCGGTCCGGACCATCGTCGACGTAGGAAGGAACCGGGCGACGGTCGCGACGAGGACGAGCTCGCCGGCCCACACGAGGGTCCACGTGGCGCGTTCGAACGCGAGGGGGGCGCCGGCGCTCACCGCGACGAGCGCGAGGAGGGCCTGCGGGACGACCGCGGCGGGTCGGAGGGCGAGCGAGAGGAACGCCGTCGCCCCGA